>JADGGM010000061.1 GCA_019689955.1 Gemmatimonadaceae bacterium | reverse complement strand
CTGGGAGGGAGCCTGGACGATCCATAGCGAGTATGGGCAAAAACGCCGATACACAAACGGCATGTCCTCACATATATAGTTGGGCCGACCACCCGGCCACGTCCTCGACGGAGACGAGTGCATGAGGCGACAACGCCGCCGTTTCCCCCGCGCGTTCCGGCTCGAGACTGTAAGAATGGTGAAGAATGGCGTCCCGGCTGCGGAGGTAGCGCGCAATCTCAGGATTCCCATGAGCGTGTTACGCGCGTGGCAGTACGAATTCGTCACGGTGATGCGACGGGATGCAGCCTCGCGGCCGGTAGTCGCATCTGCGAGCCGAGGGGATGCGCTCTGTATGCACTGCCGATTCCAGCGAGAGGTCGGAAGGCTTAGAAGACAATTGAGGATCGTGGAGAAGGCGGCGCGCGCCGTCGCTGGAGAGCTGCGGTAAGGGCGCGACTGCCTTGCCGCGACATGTCCGGCGCCGCGCGGACAGCAGGGGTTGGGAACCGAAGGCGCTCATGCACGGCGTCACACCCTCGCTCATGCAGACGCGTCGGCTGAATCCGAGGCTCATCACGGCTCCCCCGCCGTGCCCCATTGAAGATGTCTGGGCGCTTTTGCGCATACGTGGGCTTCGGTGGACCGATTCCGCGCCTCTAGCGCGGCTCCATTCAGAGAGTGAAACGACGCGCCACCTGCGCTGTAGGCCCGCCGCGGCTGGCCTGATAGGCACTAGTCCCCATCCCGTCGCCCGCGGGTCCGCTGCACCCCGCGCCGTACCGCTGTCAGAGGTCGCCTTTAGCTTCGGCGTAGGCTCCCATACTAACCCCCTTACCTCACGGCCCGTGACTCCTCGCTTCGAGACCGCATTCGAGAGCCTCACCGGTTACACGCCGATGCGATGGCAGCATCGGCTCTTCGAGCGCTTCGTCGCGAACGATGTGCCCGAGGTCTGCGACCTGCCGACCGGGCTTGGCAAGACCTCCGTCCTCGTCCTCTGGCTGCTGGCGCTCGTCCGGCAAGGTGAGACGGGAAGTGTCCGATTGCCGAGGCGCCTCGCGTACATCGTCAATCGCCGAACGGTCGTGGATCAAGCCACCGACATCGTGACGGCGATTCGGGACCGGCTCGCGAATCCCACGGCGCCCGAGTGGGCCGGTCACGCCGACACGCTCCGACACATCGCCTCCACGCTGCACAGTCTCGCCGCGTCGGCGGGGCCGCCGCTCGCCATCAGCACGCTGCGCGGCGAGCTCGCCGACAACGAGGAGTGGAAGGCCGATCCGGCGCGGCCAGCCATTGTCGTCGGCACCATCGACATGATCGGCAGCAAGCTGCTGTTCAACGGCTACGGCGATGGACGCTACGGCCGCGCGCATCACGCCGGCCTGCTGGGACAGGACACGCTGATCGTCCACGACGAGGCGCATCTGACCCCGGCGTTCAGCGACCTCCTTCGTGCGATCGTCCGAGAGCAGGCGCGCGAGCAGTCGCGGAACGGCGGTGCATCCCTCGCCGCGCGCCCGGTTCGGGTGCTGGAGCTCTCGGCCACGTCACGTTCGGCTGGCGCTCACACTTTCGCCCTCGATCCGTCGGACGAGGCGGACGAGATCGTCCGTCAGCGGCTCGACGCCGCGAAACGGCTACGCCTCCACGACGCCCCGAGCACCGCCATCGTCGACAAGATCATCGAGCTCGCTGCGGAGCACGAGGCAGCGGGCGTCAGAGTCCTGATCTACGTGCACGGGCCCGAGGACGCGCAGCGCGTCGCGACAGGGCTCGAGAAGCGCCTGGGGCGAAGCGCGGGGAAACGCATCGCACTCCTGACAGGGACGATTCGCGGGTACGAGCGCGACCTCCTCGTCAAGCGCAACGGGGTCGATCGCGAGCGTAACGTCGTCTATCGCGCGTTGCAGGGGGCGGGCGAGCCGGTCGACCAGACGGTGTATCTCGTCAGCACCGCCGCGGGCGAGGTTGGGGTCGACCTGTGCGCCGATCACCTGATCTGCGACGCAACGTCTCTCGAGGCGCTCATCCAACGTCTCGGGCGCGTGAACCGCCGCGGGACGCTGGAGGGCGTCGCACGTGTGGATGTCGTCGGGGAGGCCTCGCGAGACAACCTGCCGCCACCTGTCGCGGCGGCGGTCGAGGCCACGGTCGCACTCCTCCGCCGGTGGGCGGATGCCGCCGACCGCGAGATCGACGTGAGCCCCCGCAACGTCCGCCGGCTGCTGGCGACGGCGACCCCGCAGGAGGTCCAAGCGGCGTTTTCGCCCACGCCGCGAACACTTCCGATCACCGACATCCTGCTCGATGCGTGGTCGCTCACATCCGTCGAGGAGATGCCAGGTCGTCCGGAGGTCGCTCCGTTTCTCCATGGGCTCACGTACGAGGCGCCGGAGACGTGGGTGGCATGGCGACGGGAGGTCAAGCTGTTCGATGACCACGACGTTGACGACGACTCGATCGGTGGCTGGTTCCGCATCTGCCGCATCGAGGCACGGGAGCGTCTGCGCGATCGCGAAGATCGGGTGAAGAAGGCGCTGGAGCGCTTGCTGCACGTGCATCGAAAGCGTGGGTCGGAGCACGATCTTCCTGTCGTGCTGCTGGATGTGCATGGCCGCGCTCGGCGGACGACGCTGTCCGCCATCGTCACGAAGGACGCGGCGCTCGCGGGGCGCACGGTCGTCCTCCCGATCGAGGCGGGGGGCTTGGACGCGAGCGGTATGCTCGACCCCGAGGCGGCACCGGGGGACGCAACGGAGCTTGACGTCTGCGAGCGCGCGACGGATGGCGCGCGCCGCGAGCGTTGGCTCTTTCATGGATCGGCGGAGGACGGGCCGTACGAGCGGCTCATGGGAGGGGAGATCGCCGACGCGATCCCGCGCGGGCAACGGGTGAAGGTGCGCATCCCGCTTTCGACCGCCGAGGCAGGGGATGATGCCGAAGAAGGGAGCGAGCTGCTCCTGACCATGTCACCCGATGCGTCGGCGCTCGAGAATCCCGAGACGACCGCCGCGCGTCAGAGCCTCGCGGCGCACACGGAAGCGATCGTCGCGCAGATCGCGGCGATCGCGGAGCGCGTGGCGTTGCCGGATCCCCTCCGCGCGGCGCTCACCGCCGCCGCGCGTCTGCACGACTGCGGCAAAGCGCGACCGATCTGGCAGTGGTATGCGCAGAACGAACGAGGGGCCGAGCCGATCGCGAAATCGCCTCGCTACCTGCACCCGCGCGTGCTCGGCGGCTATCGCCATGAGCTTGGCTCGTTGCTCGACGCGGCGGCGGGCGACGACCTCACGCCCACGGAGCGCGCGCTGGGGCTTCACCTCGTTGCTGCGCACCACGGGTGGGCGCGGCCGCACTTCGAGCCGCGGGCGTACGACAGCACGTACTCGCCGCAGAGGAACCTCGAGACAGTCTGGGAGCAGATGCGCCGGTTCGACGCGCTGCAGCGCGAGTACGGGCGGTGGGGCCTGGCGTGGTTGGAGTCGCTGCTCCGCTGTGCCGACATCGCGGCAAGCCGCCTCGCCGCGGAAGCATCGAGCAATGACCCCGCACGAGATCCGCAACGATGACGACGCCGACAGCCAGCTTCAGCATCCCGGTGGATGTAACGAATCCCGGGCACGTGTTCGCCTGCTGCGGCCTCCTGGAGCTGGGGCACCGCGTGTGGCCTGGCACGGAGGGGTGGTTCGAGAGGGCCGAGGCACGCTTCACCCTTCGCGCCCCGGCTCGCGGTCCCGTGGAGCCGAGCCTCGCGGCACTCGTGGATGCCGTCGCGGCCTGCGGGTTTCAGGGCGAGCTCTCGCCGGAGGAGCGCGCGGAGCTCGAGAAGCTGGAGCGGACGAAGCGAGCGCTGGCGAAGGAGGGAAAGACGCTGTCCGACGCGGAGGAGCAACGCCGGGTCGCGCTGGGCAAGCTCCAGCGCGAAGGTGCGATCACCCTCGGCGCCCCGTTCGATCTCCGCGTCGATTGGTGGCAGGAGGATGGCGACGGCGTGCCGAAGACGTTCGCCGGAAAGCAGGAGGTCCTCCGTATGGCGCTCGGCATGGTACCGCACCTGTCGCATGCGGCACGAGCCGACAGCCCGATGGAGTATCGGAGCATCCTGCAAGCCGTTACAGAAGCTGGTGATCCGCCGACCGGCTCAGCGCGGGGCAGGTCGAGGGGCGGCAACGGGTCCAACGGGAAGGTCGAGCCGTTCTACTTCGATGCGCGGCGCTTTGCTCACGCCCTCGACGTCGGCTTCTCGCTCGACGTACAGGAGAAGACGCTCAGGGCATCCGCGGCTCCGTTTACCGAGCTCCTGGCGCTCATCGGCCTCCAGCGCTGTCGCCCACGGGTCGCTGAGGACGATCGTTGGGCGTTCGACTACTTCCTGTGGTATCAGCCGCTCGGCGTTGTCGCCGCTGCGGCCGTGGTGTCCGGCAGCGCGAAGGTCGACGGGGGACAACGGTACCGCTTCCGGCTGGAGTTCAGGGACGATCAACGGCGTTACAAGGCGTTCGGGTTCGCAACTTCTCACGAGGTGACACATGGCTGACGGTACGACGAAGTTCGAGCAATACAGCGAGTGGCTGGAGGACAGGAGCGATGTTGCGGCGATCATCATGCGCCAGTGGCTCGAGCCGGTCGAGGGAAAGGATGCGGTGATCTTCCCACCGACCTACGTGAAGCCCGAGCGTGGGCAGGATGACTGGCTTGGCTACAACGTCGATACCCTCGCGGATGGTACGAAGATCTGCCAGATCGATAGCGTGGGCGCGCAGGCGAACCGCATGGAGCCCATTTTCATGCGGGCGGAATACAAGCACCTCGTTCCGCAGGTGGTCGTCACGGCCGGCGATTACGAAGTGAACCTCTTGGAGGCGGGGCATCGCGCCGCCGACGCCATCGTCCGTTTCTCGGCGCTCGCCGAGGAGCTCGAGCGGGCGTTCCTCGACGTCCGGAAGGGCGACGCGACGACCCTTGCCAAGATCGCGCCGACCTCGTTCGTGTTCGGGGCGTGGGACTCGCGCGGCACGCAAGTCAAGTTGCCGCGCATCGTGCGGTCGGTCATCCGTGCGTTCGACGTGCAGGTGCTTCATCGATCGGCGCAGTACGTTCCGGCGATCGACTACGTGGAGGCGGGGGTCATCGACGCGCCGGAAGGAAAGCCGCAGCAAGACGCCATGTCGGAGCTCGGGCTGAGGCATGCACCGGCGCCGTGGACGCACGGCGGCGTGTTGGCCGCGGGCGGGGTGCGGCGCGATGCCGCGCTCAATCTCGCGGCGCTTCGGATGCTCGCGGCGGGCCCTGGACGTGATCCGCTGCCGCTCCGGCGTTACGTGCTCGGCCTCGCCCTCGTGGCGTTCACGGCGCCCCAGGACACGGTCCTGCGTGAGGGGTGCCAGCTCATCCCGGATCCCGAGCGTCCGGCCCAGTGGGCGCTGGTCCGACACGATGGCCGGCGCGACACGAAGTTCGAGCTCACGCACGATGCGGCCCTGGCGTTCGCGACCGCGGCGGCGCGCGAGTTCGGCGTCGGCGACGACCGGCGTGTGCAGTTCGACGCTGCCGCGGCGAATGCGGCATCGAAGCAATCGAAGGACGACCGCAAGAAGTCGCGTCGCGCCAGGAAGGGCGGCGGGGCAGAGGCCGAGGCATGATGCGATACCTGTGCATCTCGGTCACGTTGCTCGACCAGTCGTTCCACGGCACGGGCGATGGCGGCATCCCGGAATGGCCGCCCTCGCCGATGCGACTGTTCGAGGCGCTCCTCGCCGGAGCGCGGTGTGGGTGCCGTGAGGCGGAGTGGTCCCCGGAGCGCGCGGACGCGTTTCGGTGGTTGGAGAGGCAGCCGGCTCCCATGATCGTCGGACCGGCGGCTGAACGAGGGGCGGCGTACACGCTGTTCGTGCCGAACAACGACGGCGATGTGGAGGCCGAACGTCAAGACCGGCTGACCTCGAAAACGGTGCGCGCGCAGTGGCTCCGGGATGTGCGCGACGTTGCTGGCGTCGACGGTTCGTTGCCGTCGATCCACTATCTCTGGCCCATCCAGGATGCGGACTGGGCGGAGGCTCGCGTCCACGCGGAGCTGCTGTGCCGGGAGGCGCGACGGCTCGTCGCGCTTGGCTGGGGGATCGATCAGGCGGTCGCCGAGGGGCGCATCCTCACCGACGACGAGGCACAAGCACTGCCCGGCAGGCGCTGGCGGGCGTGGCGGGTTCCGCGAGTGGGGAGCGAAAGCGCGCGTGTTCCGGCGAGCGGATCACTCACCGATCTCGAGGACGTCCATCGCGCGTTCGTCCAGCGAATCCGCGGACGGGAGTATCAGCCGACGCGCCAGCTCAGGCGATTCGAGGTGGTGCAGTACCTGAGTAGCCAGACCCTCCCGGCTCGGCCGTACGCGGTCTTCGAGCTCTCCGAGGGCGTCGCCTTCCAGCCGCAACGCGCCGCGACCGTCGCGGCCATGCTGCGTTCCCTGGCGTGTCGCCTCGCGTTGTCCGACACGCACGAGTTTCCAGGCGGAACCGAGGTGTACGTCGCGGGGCACGTCGACACTCGCCGTGGGACGCCGCCTCGTTTTTCGTACCTCCCTTTGCCTACGATCGGCCATGCGCACGCGGACGGGATGATTCGGCGCGTGCTCATCGCGGAACCGTTCGGCGGGAACGGCGCGCAAGCCGAGTGGGCGCAGCAACGGCTGCGCAACGCGTTGTTACGTAATGAGCAGGGGAACGACCAGGGAATACTCCTCGATCTCTGGCGGCCCGGTTCGCGGGCGGTCGTCGGGCGATACGTGGACGAGGCCGAGGTGTGGTCTACCGTGACGCCGGTCATCCTGCCGGGTCTGGACGACGGCAAGCAGTCGAAGGCCGAGCGGCTCTTCCTCAAGGCCGTGGAGCAGGCCGGGATCCCGATCGAAGGGATCGCTGAGCTCGCGCTGCGCAAGGCGCCCTGGTGGCCGGGCGCGCAGCACCCGGGCGACTACTTCGTGCCCAACTACATCCGCAAGCTCTCGCGATGGCACGTGCGGGTGCGGTTCTGCGAGGCAGTGCCGGGGCCACTCGCGATCGGAGCTGGACGGCACGTTGGGCTCGGAGTCTTCGCAGCCGCCGAGCGAGGCGCCGTGGGTCGTTGACGCTCGAGGCGGGTGGGAGCGGCGATGCGTCGTCGTATGCGCATCTCGCCCGCGCCTCGCGTGCATGGCGCGATGGGCGCTCGGTGACGGACACTCCATGTCGATATGTCGATCGCGCGTCGATGGGCGATCACTTCGCGGGCGACCCGTTGCCGCGTGCTATCTCACCGAAGATGTCCGTCCATGGACGACCCCTGGCGCGCCTGGTTCCCCGCGCCAAGCGCTTCCCGAGTGCGGCGAGAGCCGGCGCGCTCGTGCTCGACTCGGCCACCGGCGGGCCCGGGGTGGAGGCGGGTATCGGCCGTGCGGTGTGTTTGCTCTGCTGCGCAGGGGACGATGTCGAGCCGGTGCCTGATGCGGGGCGCTGCGCGCTCATGAATGCCTCTCAGAGGTAGGCTCCAGCGAAGGTATACACGTGACAGCCGCGGGGCCCGCCATGCCGCGTGCGCGTGGTGGAATCCGACTGCTCGTGCGGCGCGTCGCGAACCATCGATCTCTCCATGACCGATACGATTGACACGATCACTGACGTAGCGCCCCACGATTCTCCCGAGCGCGTGTCCTCCGAGCTCCTCCCGGTTCGCATGGTGAACGAGTTCGTCTACTGCCCCCGCCTCTTTCACTTCATGCACGTCGACGGGCGGTGGGACGACAACGCCTACACGCTGGAAGGGAAGGACGCGCACCGGCGCGTGGACCGGCGCGAGGAGATGCTCCCCGATCCGTCCCCTGGCAAGGGCGGAGTGGTCGATGGCGACGGGGACGATCCCCCGACGATCGCCCGCTCGGTCTCGCTCTCCTCGCCCACGCTCGGGATCACGGCCAAGCTCGACCTCGTCGAGGCGGGTGGCGGAGTGGCGGTCCCGATCGATATGAAGCGCGGGCGCGTGCCGGCCAACGCGGAGCGCAGTTGGGAGCCGGAGCGCGTGCAGCTCATGGCGCAAGGGCTGCTGCTGCGCGAGCACGGGTACGCGTGCACCGAAGGGGTGCTGTACTTCGCCGCGTCCCGCACGCGCGTTCCTGTCGCGTTCACGGCCGAACTGGAAGCACAGACGCGCGCCTACATCGCGCAGGCGCGGGAGGCGATGACGTCGCGCGTGCTGCCGCCGCCGCTCGAGGACAGCCCCAAGTGCATCGGGTGCTCCCTGAGCGGCATCTGCCTCCCGGACGAGACACGTGCCATGCGGGCCCGGCGCGAGTCGGCCGCGGCGGTCGCCGAAGGGGACGAGGAGCTCCGGCGGCTCTACCCGCCGCGCGATGCGGCGTTGCCGTTCTACGTGCAGGAGCAGGGGGCGCGGGTCGGAAAGCGTGGCGAGCGGCTGATCGTGACGAAGGGAGAGGAGGAGGTGGGGGCGGCGCGGCTGAAGGACGTGAGCCAGGTGGTGCTCATGGGGAACGTCGCGATCAGCGCGCAGACGGTGCACATGCTGTGTGATGCCGGGGTACCGGTCGTTCATGTGTCGCTGGGCCACTGGTTCTACGGCGTGACCTCCGGGATCACGTTGCGGAACGCGTTCGACCGGGCGGCGCAGTATCAGGCGGCAGGGGACCCGGAGCGCGCACTGCAGTTCGCGCGGGCGGTCGTGTGCGGGAAAGGGGCGAACCAGCGGACGTTGCTTGGGCGGAACGTTCGGCCGCGGCCGGTGCCGGTGCTCCGGGAGATGGCGATGCTGCTCCGCAAGGCACGGCAGGCGACGAGTGCAGAGGCGTTGCTCGGGTTGGAGGGCGGGATCGCGGCGCGCTATTTCGCGACCTTCGGGCAGGTGTTGAAGCCGAGGGACTTCGATGCGTCGTGGGACTTCTCGTCGCGCAACCGGCGCCCGCCGCGCGACCCGGTCAACGCGTTGTTGTCGTTCGGGTATGCGCTGCTGGCGAAGGAGTGCACGGTGGCGCTGTTGGCGGAAGGGCTGGACCCGTGGTGGGGGCTGTACCACCAGCCGCGGCACGGCCGGCCGGCGCTCGCGCTCGATCTCATGGAGGAGCTCAGGCCGCTGATCGTCGACAGCGCGGTGATGACGGCCATCAACACGGGGATGGTGACGGCATCGAGCTTCGAGCGGACGACGGCGGCGTGCATGTTGACCGCGCAGGGGCGCAAGGCGTTCATCCGGGCGTACGAGGCGAGGCTCGAGCAATTGGTGACACACCCGCTGTTCGGTTATCGGTGCTCGTGGCGATCGGTGGTCCGGGTGCAGGCGCGGTTGCTCTCGCGGTGGTTGCGCGGGGATGTGCCGGAGTACATTCCTGTGACGACGCGGTAGGCCGGGATGCGGCGACGATACGTGGTGTGTTATGATGTGTCGAGCGATCGGCGGCGGACCAAGATCTTCGAGCTGCTGGAGGGATACGGGGAGCACGTGCAGTTCAGCGTGTTTCTCGCCGACCTGACCGATCGAGAGCTCATCGTGCTGCGAGGCCGACTCCGGGAGCTCATGAACGAGCGGGAGGATCAGGTGCTGATCGTCGACTTGGGGCGAGAATCCCGAGCGCTGGAGCATGCGATCGAGGTCTTGGGGCGGCCGTACCAGCCGGGGGTGCGATCGATGATCGTCTGAGGG
>JADGGM010000060.1 GCA_019689955.1 Gemmatimonadaceae bacterium | reverse complement strand
GGGCGTGGCGGTCGACATCGGGACCGGGTCGGGGGCGATCGCGCTCGCGTTGGCGAGCGAGGGGCCCTTCGCGCGGGTGATCGCGACCGATGTGTCGCGCGAGGCGCTCGCGGTGGCGCGGGGGAACGTGGAGCGCCTCGCCCCGGCGCTCCGGGCGCCGGTGGAGCTGCGGCACGGCTCGCTCCTCGCACCGGTGCAGGACGTGCGGGCCCGCGCGCTCGTGGCGAATCCGCCGTACATTGCGTACGACGAGGCGGCGGCGCTGCCGCCGAGCGTCCGTGATTGGGAGCCGCCGATCGCGCTGTTCAGCGGCGGAGCAGGGATGGCGGCGACGGCCGGGATCATCCGGGACGCCGCCGGTGTGCTCGAGCCCGGTGGGGTGCTGGCGCTCGAAGTCGATTCGCGGCGTGCGTCGTTGGCGGCGGAGCTCGCCCTCGCCGACGGCCGGTACCGCGACGTGTCGGTGAGGCTGGACCTCACCGGACGCGAACGAATCCTCCTGGCGAGGCGAAAGGACGCATGAGCGTGCTCGAAGACAAAGCCAAAGACCTCGGCCGGATCATCGGGCAGAGCCCCGAGTACCAGGCCGTGAAGCGCGCCAACGACGCGCTCAACAACGACCGCGACGCCGTCGCGCTGCTCCGGCAGATGGAGCAGTTGCGCGCGGACGCGCAACACATGATCGACCGCGGCGAGCGGCCGACCCCGGAGATGGAGCAGCAGCTCGACCGGCTCCTCGAGCAGGTGCAGGTCAACCCCGTGTACCAGCACGTGGCCATCGCACAGGAGAACTTCGACAAGGTGATGGTCCGCGTGAACGAATGGATCCTCGACGGGATCCGGAAGGGCGCGACGAGCCAGATCATCACGCTGGGGTGAGCGTGGCGCCAGGCCGGCTCATCGTGCTCGAGGGCCCCGAGGGGGCGGGGAAGACGACACAGCTCCGCCGCCTCGACGCGTGGCTCGAGCAGCACGGCGTGCCGCACGTGAACGTGCGCGAGCCGGGGGGGACGCCGCTCGGCGACGAGATCCGGCGCCTCCTCCTGGAGCCCGGGCGGCACATGGACCCCCGCGCCGAGGCGCTGCTGTTCATGGCGTCGCGGGCGGAGCTCATGGCCGACGTCGTGGCCCCCGCGCTCGCGCGCGGGCTCGTGGTGCTCGCCGACCGCTTGTTCTTGTCGACCTACGCGTACCAGATTGCTGGGAGGGGGCTCCCCGAGGGGGAGATCCGCCAGGCCAACGCGCTCGCCACGCGCGGGATCGTCCCCGATCTCACGCTCCTCCTGACCATCCCCGCCGCCGCCGCGCGCGCGCGCAGGGAACGGCGGGGCGCGCCCGATCGGATGGAACAGGCCGGGCACGAGTTCCATGCGCGGGTGGAGCGGGCGCTCGCGATGTTCGTGTCGCGCGATTGGCAGACGGACCACCCCGAGTGCGGCCCCATCGTCGCGGTCGACGGCGACGGCGGGGTGGAGGAGGTGTTCGAGCGCGTGCTGGCGCAGCTCGCCGCGCGGTGGCCCGACACCTTCACCGCGCTCGACGAGTCTCGTTCGTGAGGCGGGGGAGCCCGCCGAGGTGCTGATGCGTTCTCGGGCGTTCATCGCGTTTACCGCATTGACCGGCGCGCTCGTCTCCGGCGGGTGGCTCCTGCAGCGCGGGTTCGAGCGCACCGACAGCGTGTACGCGCGCGCGCGTCTGTTCGACGACGTGCTCGACCGCGTCGCGCGCGACTACGTCGACTCGATCCCCGAGGCGGAGCTGTACCAGAAGGCCACCGCGGGGATGGTCGAGGAGCTGCACGACCCGCACTCCACGTACCTCACCCCCGACCGGCTGCGCCGTCTCAACGAGAGCACCTCCGGCACGTACGCCGGGCTCGGCGTGCAGATCGACGTGCGCGACGGGTGGATCACCGTCATCTCTCCCCTCCCCGGGACCCCGGCGGAGCGGGCGGGGATCCAGCCCGGGGACCGCATCGTGGCCGTCGACGGCCGGAGCACCGAGGGGCTCTCCGCCGACGAGGCGCGCGATGCGCTCCGCGGGCCCAAGGGCTCGTCCGTCGCGCTGCTCATCGAGCGCCCCGGCGTGGCGGCGCGCCTGCCGTTCACCGTGCAGCGCGCGGAGATCCACGTCCGCTCCGTGCGCCACCCGATGATGCTGACCGACCGCACGGGGTACGTGGACCTGACGATCTTCAGCCAGTCGAGCGAGGACGAGCTGCGCAACGCGATCGCCTCGCTGCGGCGGCGCGGGATGAAGACGCTGCTCTTCGATCTCCGTGCGAACCCCGGCGGGTTGCTGGAGGAAGGGGTGGGGATCGCCGACATGTTCCTCGACCCGGGGCAGAAGATCGTCTCGATGCGCGGGCGCTCGCCGGAGGCGACGCACGAGTTCACGGACGAGGCGCGCCAGCTCTGGCCCGACCTGGTGGTGGTCGCGCTGGTGGACGAGCACAGCGCGAGCGCGGCGGAGATCGTCGCCGGGGCGCTGCAGGACCACGACCGCGCCGTGATCGTCGGCTCGACGACGTACGGGAAGGGGAGCGCGCAGTCGGTGTTCCAGCTCGGCGGGGGCGCGGGGGCGCTCAAGCTCACCACGGCGCGCTGGTTCACCCCCTCCGGCCGGAGCATCCAGAAACCCACGACCGACACGACCGCGGCGTCCGACGACGGCGACGATCGCCCGGACAGCGCCGTGGAGAAGCCGCTGGCGGCGCGCACGCCGTATCGCACCGACGACGGGCGCGTGGTGTACGGCGGCGGCGGGATCACCCCCGACCTCATCGTCGCCAGCGAGGATTCCACCGACGGCATGCTCGCCTTCTGGCGGTCGCTCGGCCAGGACATCCCGCGCTTCCGCGACGCGCTCACCGAGTACGCGCTGGACGTGAAGGCGTCGAAGCAGGTGGCGTCCCCCGATTTCGTGGTCACGCCGGCGATGCGTGAGGCGTTCTGGCGCCGCCTGGCGGCGAAGCGGATCGCGCTCGACCGGGCGCACTTCGACGCTGCCGCGCGCACGGTGGACCGTCTGCTCGGCTACGAGATCACGCGCTACGTGTTCGGCGCCGACGCCGAGTTCCGCCGCAAGCTGCGCGACGACCGCGTGGTGGCCGCGGCGCTCGATCTCGTGGCCGGGGCGAGCACCGAGCGCGACGTGCTCGCGCGCGCGGCCGCGCGGCGCGCGGCGAAGCAGGAAGACGTCCCGCACGGCACGTCGTGAGCGCGCGCGTCTTCGTGCTGGGCGCGGGGCGGGCCGGACTGGGCCTCGCCCGCGCCCTTCGCGCATCCGGGATCACCGTGGCCGGCGTGCACGGGCGGCGGAACGCTGGCGGGCCGGACGGCGTGACCGTCGGCCCGCTCCCCGCCGCGCTCGGCGAGGCGACGGTGGTGCTCGTGACGGTGCGCGACGCGCAGATGGACGACGCGATCCGGCAGCTCGCCGAGGCGCCGCTCGCCCCCGGGGCCGTGGTGCTCCACGCGAGCGGGAGCCAGGATCCCGAGGCGCTCGCCCTCGTGCGCGCGCGCGGCCACGAGGCAGGAACGTTCCATCCGCTGGTGCCGCTCGCCGATCCCGCGCGCGCCGCGGCGCTCCTGCGCGGCGCGTGGGTCGGCGTCGATGGCGACGCGGGCGCGCGGGCGGCCGCGCGCGAGCTCGCCGCCGCCCTCGGCGCCGAGACGCTCGAGATCCCCGCCGGGGAGAAGGCGCGCTATCACGCCGCCGCGGTGCTCGTCTCGAACTTCCACGCCGTGCTCCTCGCGCTCGGAGAACGCGTGCTCGCCGAGGCCGGGGTCGCGCCCGACGTTGCGCGGCGCGCGCTGCGCCCGCTCTTCTTCGCCGCGACCGAGAACCTGCGCGAGCGCGAAGGCGCGCAGGCCCTCACCGGACCGATCGTGCGCGGCGACGTGGAGACGGTGCAGCGCCACCTCGCCGCGCTGGCGAGCGACCCCGAGGTGCTCGAGGTGTACCGCGTCCTCTCGCGCGCCGCGCTCGACGTGGCGCCCGGGGCGGGGACGGAGGGGGAGAAGCTGGAGGCGATTCGGAGGGCCGTGACCCTCCGCTCACGCTCGTAGGCCCGCGATCAGGGGCGAACGTCGCACACCGGCACACCATGGTGTGCCGCTGCGTAGCCGATGATCCCCTTGTCCACGGTGACGAGCGGCGCCGCATGGAGCTGAGCTGCGGCGACGAGCATCCGGTCTGCGGGATCTCCGTGCATGGCGCCGGGGAGCCGCGTGCTGTGGAGGAGGAGGGTCCGGTCGATTGGGATGTAGGCGACGCCCGGCGCGCGTTCGGCACGCCGAAGCCAGATCGGCGCGTCCATCGAGAGCGTCAGCTTCCGTTTCGCGGCCTTGATGCCGACTTCCCAGAACGAGATGTCGCACACCAGAAGCACCCCGGCGGCTGCCGCACGCTCGATGAGCGGGATGGCCGCTCTCGCGATGCGGCTCCGGTCCCCCTCGAGCATCCAGATCCATACGTGCGTGTCGAGCAGGAGCGGCCCGTCGTAATCGGGCCGCTCCTCGGGTTTCCACAACTGGCTTGCTCGCTCTCGGACGACCCTGCGACGCCGGCGCTTGGGGGGCACGAAGAAGTCCCGATCAGCGGTCGTCGTTCAGCGGATCGGTATCCGATTCCGCCCACGCATCGTGTTCCGGGCCGACCAGGTCGACGTCGGCGAGGACCGTGCCTTTGAGAAATCCGAACGGGCTCGGCGGCGTGGTGTCCACCGGCGCCAGCTTGGCTACCGGCGTCCCCCGCTTCGTGATCACCACTTCCACGTGCCGCTCCTTCACTTCGTCCATGAGCTCCAGGCACGTCGCCTTGAACTCTCCGGCTCCAACGGTGCGCGCCGGCGGAACGGCGGTCGCGTGCGGCCCTCCCTTCTTCCTGGCCATGTGCCCTCCATACGATGACCATGGTCATGTTACAATGGTCACGAACGCAGGGCAAGCGCGTCGTCAGCTCGCGGCGTCGGCCTGCGCCGCGGCCGGCCGCGCCGCCGCGCGCCACGCCGGCACCCCGCGTGCCACACCGATCGCCATCGCCAGGAGGAGCTCCGCCGTCGCCCCGACCGCCCCGGGCTTCGTGATCATGATGAACATCACCCCCGCGGCGATGAACCCTTGCATCCCCGCGACGGTGGCGAGCACCGGGTCACGGAGCAGCGTTGCCACCGCCTCGCTCAGCGGGCCGTCCGCCGAACGGGCGAGCTGCTCCCCCGCTGCGCGGAGGCGCGGGCCGATCACGGCGCCGCCGTTGACCTGGAGCACGACGAGCCCGACGATCGCGAGCACCACCCACGGTGCGCGCCACGTCCAGTGCGTCTGGGTGAGGATCGCGCCGGTCACGAAGAGCGCGAGCCCGATGAGCGGCATCCGGGGCCCGTGCTGCGCGACGAGGCGCGCGGCATCGCGGGCGGAGGCGACCTGCGTGGCCGTCCGGAGCCGCGCGAGGCCGAGGTGGATCATCGAGCCGCTCACGAAGGCGGCGACCACGGCGAGCAGGTGCAGGAACAGCACGACGGTGTACACGTCCATTGGCGACCTCGGAGTCGGTGGTTGGTGCGGCGTGTGTCGATGAGACGTTCGCGAGGCCGCAGGATTCTCAGACCGCCGCCCCAGCCGCGCGCGCGTACCGCGACGGGCGGGCGATCACGCCCCCTGCTCGAACACCTTCACACCCTTGGGCACGTGGAAGGTGAATGCGCCCGGGTCGGGCTTCGCGTTGGGGGTGATCGCGGTGATCGTGACGTGGCGGGTGACGCCGTTCGCGTCGACCGTCTCGAACTGGCGGATGAGCGCGTCGTCGTCATCCACCCACACGGTCGCCCGGGTGAAGGGGAGCGTCGAGTCGCGCGGGACGAGCACGACGGCGTGGGTCGCGTGGCCGGCCACGGTCGCGGTGCCGCCGTCGCTCATCCGGTAGCGCGTCGTGGGGGAGTCGAGGAACCACGCGGTCACGTCGGGGACGCCGGCCGGGATGGCGCTCAGCGGGGTCTTGATCACCTGGCCGGGGTTCGTGCTCGGGAGGTAGACCCACACCGACTTCCCGTCGGCCACGATCCGGTCCCCCTTGGGCTCGGTGAAGGTGACCGCGAGATAGCCCGGGATGCGCTGCTGCATGACGCCGCGCGAGCTGACGGTGCTCTGCGTGAGCGGGTTGGTGACGGTCTGCGTGAAGGTCGCGCGCACGGTGGTGACCTTGGCGTACGCTTTCACGGCGCGATCGACGATCCGCTCCGGCGACTGCGCGCGGAGGGCGAGGGGGAGAGGGAGGGTGAGGACGGCGGCCGCGACGAGCGCGGCAGAGCGTGCACGCATGCGAGCTCCACGGTTCGGGGTCCGACGCCGGCCCCGCCGCGGCCCGCGGCGCGCGCGGCCGGCCGTCTGTCCTACCCCACCGCCACGGGCACGGTCCCCGGCGCGGGGGTGAGGGTCCGGCCGATCGCGGCCGCGATCGCCCGCAGCTCCTGCACGAGCTGCGCGAACTGCTCCGGGTACAACGACTGTGCCCCATCCGACAGCGCGCGCTCGGGGTTCGGGTGCACCTCGACGAGGATCCCGTGCGCCCCCGCGGCCACGGCGGCGCGCGCCATCGGGGTCACCTTGTCGCGGATCCCGGTGCCGTGGCTCGGGTCGGCGACGATGGGGAGGTGGGAGAGTCCCTGGACGATCGGGATGGCCGTCAGGTCGAACATGTTGCGGGCGGCGGTGTCGAAGGTGCGCACGCCGCGCTCGCACAGGATGACGTTGGGGTTCCCGGCGGCGAGGATGTACTCGGCGCTGAGCAGGAGGTCGCTGATCGTCGCGGCCATCCCGCGCTTGAGGAGCACGGGCTTCCCGAGCCCGCCGACGAAGCGGAGCAGGGAATAGTTCTGCATGTTGCGTGCGCCGATCTGGATGCAGTCGGCGTACTCGGCCACGAGCTCGGCCCCGCTCTCGTCCATCGCTTCGGTGACGACCGCGAGCCCCGTTTCCTGACGCGCGAGGGCGAGCAGCTCGAGCCCACGCTTGCCGAGCCCCTGGAACGCGTACGGCGAGCTGCGGGGCTTGAACGCGCCCCCGCGCAGGCACGCCGCCCCGGCGGCCCGCACCGCGCGCGCCGCGGCCAGGATCTGCTCCTCCGATTCCACCGAGCACGGGCCGGCCATGAGGACGACCTCGTTCCCCCCCACGTGCACCCCCGGCGCGATCGTGACGACGGTGTTCTCGGGGCGCCACTCTCGCGAGACCTGCTTGTACGGCTGCGTGACGTGGATCACCTGCGCGACCCCCGCGAGCGCTTCGATGCGCGAGGAATCCACGCGGCCGTCGTTCCCCACGAGCCCCACGGCCGTGCGCTGCGCGCCGGGCATGGGGCGCGCCTCGTAACCCATCTCCTCGATCACTTCCACCACGGCGTCGATCTCGGCCTGCGAGGCGCCGTGCTTCATCACGACGAGCATCAGTTGTCCTCGATCTCGATGGTCCACCCGTCTGCAGCCAGCGTCACCGGGCCGGGAAAGCGCTCCGCGATGATCCCGCGGATGTCCTCGGACTCGACGGGTGGATAGAAATGTGTCAGCACCAGGTGCCGCGGCTCGGCGGCGGCCGCCAGCTCCGCGCACTGCCGCGGCGTGAGGTGCGACCGGATCCCCATGGCATCGGGGAGCGAGCACTCGGCGAGGAGCACGTCGGCACCGCGCGCCCACGCCGCGAGCGACGGGTCGGGCCCCGTGTCGCCCGTGTAGACGACCCGGCGCGTCCCGTGCCTTACACAATATGCGATGCTCTCCTCGGTGTGCGGAACCTTCCGCGCTTCGAGCGTCACCCCGTGGCCGAGGGGGAGCTGGGCGCCCGCGGCGAGCTCGCGCAGGGTGAACGGGTACTCCGGCGCGGCCACGTGCCGCCCGAAGAGCGCTCCGAGCTTTTCCAGGAGCGCCTGCGTCCCCGGTGGCCCGATGAGCTCCACCGGGGCCGTGCGCGCGGGGAGCGCTCCCCACCGCCAGGCGATGAGGAGCGTCGGGAGGTCGCTCACGTGGTCGGCGTCGAAGTGCGTGAGGGCCACGTGGGTGATCCCCATCCAGTCGATCCCGAGCGCGGCCATGCGGTGCACGACGCCGCTCCCGCAGTCCATGAGGAGCCGCACCCCACCGGCGTCCACGAGGTGGCCGGCGCTCACGCGCGTGGCCGACGGCGCGGCCGTCCCCGTGCCGATGGTGGTGAGGCGCATGGCCGTGGGCTCACGCGTTGGCGAGCGCGCCCTCCACGGCCATCCCCTTCATCCGCACGCTCACGAACGACGACACCCCGGGCTCCTGCATCGTGACGCCGTACACGGCGTCGGCCGCCTCGGTGGTGGTCCGCGGGTTGTGGGTGATCACGATGAACTGTGTCCGCGTCTTGAACTGGTTGAGCATGCGCACGAAGCGGCCGACGTTCTGGTCGTCGAGCGGTGCGTCGACCTCGTCCAGGAGGCAGAAGGGGCTCGGTTTGGTGAGGAAGATCCCGAAGAGGAGCGAGAGCGCCACCAGCGCACGCTCGCCGCTCGACAGGAGGTGGATGCGCTGCGTGCGCTTCCCGCGCGGCGAGGCGTGGATCTCGATGTCACAGTCGAGCGGCGCCTCGGGGTTCTCGAGGCGGATGTCGCACTCCCCCCCGCCGAAGAGCGTCATGAAGATCTGCCGGAAGTTCTCCCGCACCTGATTGAAGGTGGTCAGGAAGAGCTCCCGCGCGGTGGTGTCGATCTCGCGGATGGCCTGCTGCAGCGAGGTCTTGGCCTCGATGAGGTCCGTGCGCTGGTTGGTGAGGAACTCGAGGCGCTTGACTTCTTCCTCGTGCTCCTCGATCGCCAACGGGTTCACGGGGCCGATCGACTCCAGCTCTTCGCGCAACGCGGTGAGCTCGGCGCGGAGGGTGTCATCGTCGTCGGGGAGGAGCTCGAGGGTGGCGAGCATCTCGTCGAGCGGGCGGCGCCACTCGGCCTCGAGGCGCTCGCGGATGGCGGTGCGGCGCCCGGAGAGCTCGGAGTAGCGGAGCTCGGCGTGGTGGAGGTCGTCGGCGAGCTGCGTGGCGTGGCGCCGGCTCTCGGCGAGCACGTGCTCGGCTTCCTCGAGCAACTGGTCCGCGCTGGCCACGGCCGCCTCGGCTTCCTGGAGCCGCGCGGTGGTGTCGCCGAGGGTGGCGTGGCGGGCCTCGAGGTCCATCCGCCACTCGGCCATGTGCTGCGCGAGCACGCTGTCGGCCTGGGCGATGTCGCTCAGCTCGGCCATGAGCGCCTCGAGCCGCGAGCTCGCGGCGGCGACCTCGGCCTCCAGGCGCTGCTCGCGGTCCACGGCCACCTGCAGCCGGGCCTGCGCCTGCGCTTGCTCGACGTGCCAGCGCGTGCGTTCCTCGCGCGCGGCCTCCTGCAACTGCTCCACTTCGGCGAGGCGCGCGCCGCTCGCGGCGTGCTCGGCCTCGCGCGCGGCGAGCGTCTCGGCGAGCGACTGGCGCGCGGTCTCGAGCTCGGCGATGCGCGCGGCCAGCTCGTCGTGGCGCGCGGCGCGCTTAGCGGCCAGCGCTTCGACGTTGGCCAGCTCGCGCTCGGCGCGCTTGCACCGGCGGTCCGTCTCGTCGCGCACCTCGCCGGCCTGGCGAAGTGTCTGCTGCGCGACGGCAGAGGCTTCCGAGGCCTCGGCGACCATGCGCTCGGCCTCTTCGAGCG
>JADGGM010000059.1 GCA_019689955.1 Gemmatimonadaceae bacterium | reverse complement strand
GGGCCGGCCGGGGGGCTGTGCCGGCCGGGCCCCGGCCGCCATCATTCACCGATGCACCCACGCACCGGCGAGGACGCCCCGCCCCGGGTCGAGGAATCCGGCGACCCCGAGCTGTCGCTCTATCTCACCTTCACGCGCGGCGAGTGGGCGCGGCTCCGCGCCGCCACCCCGCTCACCCTCACCGAGGCCGACCTCGAGGAGGTGCGCGGCATCAACGACCGCCTCTCCCTCGACGAGGTGCGCGACATCTATCTCCCCTTGTCGCGCCTGCTCAACCGCCATGTGAAGGCGATGCAGCTCCTGCACCGGGCGACGCACGAGTTCCTGGGACACCCCGGGGCGCGCGTCCCGTACGTGCTCGCCATCGCCGGGAGCGTGGCGGTGGGGAAGAGCACCATCGCGCGCCTGCTCCAGCTCCTCCTGAGCCGCTGGCCCGAGCACCCCAAGGTCGACCTCGTGACGACCGACGGCTTCCTCTATCCCACGCGCGTCCTCGAGGCGCAGGGGCTCATGCGGCGGAAGGGGTTCCCCGAGAGCTACGACGTGCGCCGCCTGCTGCGCTTCGTGGCCGACATCAAGTCGGGGGCCGAGGAGGTGACGGCGCCCGTGTACTCGCACCGCGCATACGACATCGTCCCCGGCGCCGTGCAGGTCGTGCGGCGCCCGGACATCGTGATCCTGGAAGGGCTCAACGTGCTGCAAGGCGTCGGGCGCACGGCGGGGCGCGGGCCGCGGACCGCCGTGTCGGATTTCTTCGACTTCTCCGTCTTCGTCGACGCGGACGAGGCCGACCTCGAGGCCTGGTACGTCGACCGCTTCCTCCAGCTCCGCGAGACCGCGTACCGCGACCCCTCCGACTACTTCCACGCCTACTCGCGGCTCTCCCCCGAGGAAGCGCGCGCGGTGGCGCAGGGGATCTGGCGTGAGATCAACGCCGTGAACCTGCGGGAGAACATCCTCCCCACGCGCGACCGCGCCCGCCTCGTGCTCGAGAAGGGGAGCGACCACGGCGTGCGGCGCGTGCGGATGCGGAAGCTCTGATCGTCCCCGCGCCGCTCCGCCGCGCGATGCCCCTCACTGCGACGGCGGCGCCAGGTTCCCGCACGCGATGATCGTCCCCATGTTCTCGGGCGACGCGTGCACGTTCACGTCGTAGTCCCCCGACGTCGGCGTGGCCATCGGGATCTGCACGTCGGCGCTCGCCGTGCCATCGTCCTTGATGCGGAGCGTGCCGTAGGCGTCCGCGGGCCCCACCACGCCGCCGGAGTTGTCGCAGTGCCCGTGATGGACGTGCCAGGGGTGCACCCCGCCCGGCGCGGCGTTCGCGACGGAGATGTAGACCCGCGTGCGATTGTCGCCCGCCGGCGCCATCCACGCCGTCCCACGAACCTGGAGCGCGCCGCTCAGGTTGGCGGGGGTGGAGAGCGTCGCGTTCCAACGACTACCGATAGGGACCGCCTGCTCCTCGATCGAGACCGCGTGCTTCTTCGACAACAAGCCGCACCCCGCGGCGACGAGTGCCATCGCCAGCGCGGCAACCGGTAGAGTCCGCATGGTCGTCCTCCTGTGGGCGGTGGTGGGCGCACGCCGTCCCACATACGGGAATGTCGTGCCAGCGTGTCCGCCGTCCCCTCGTCAGGCGGCAGTCAGGACGATCGGCCGGCCGCGCGTGATCACGATCGTGTGCTCGTGGTGCACGCTGAGCACGTGGTTGTGGGTGCGCAGGGTCCAGCCGTCGGGCGCCTCGACCACGCGCGCGGGCTCGGCCGCGAGCAGCGGCTCGACCGCGAGCACGAGCCCTTCGGTGAGGGTGCCGCGGGCGCGCGGGCTGTCGGAGCTCGGCACCGCCGGCGCCTCGTGCCGATGGCGTCCGACGCCGTGCCCCGTCACGGGTGCGCCGCGGCGGGCGCGCCGTCGAGCTGCTCGATGGTCTTCGTGGACGCCGGGCGCTCGCGCTGCAATCGCGCCGCCACCTGCTCGGCGCGGGCGAACGCGCGCAGCAGGTTCTCGCCGGCCAGCTTGCGCAGCTCCTCGTCGCTCCACCCGCGGCGCGCCAGCTCGGCGAAGAGGGCGGGGAACTTGGAGACGTCCTCGAGGCCCACCGGGAGCGCGTCCACCCCGTCGAAGTCGCTCCCGATCCCCACGTGGTCGACCCCGGCCACCTGCCGGATGTGCTCGATGTGGTCCGCGACCTGCGCGAGCGTGGCGCGCGGCACTGGGTGCGCCTCGCGCCACGCGCGCACGCGCCTCCGTTGCGCCGCCGGGTCGTTGGGGAGCTCGCGGCGAGCGGCCGCGGTCACGGAATCGAGATCGCGATGCCACTGCGCGACCGCGGGGGAATCGAAGTCCGGGACGAAGGAGACCAGCACCACGCCGCCGTTCGCCGGCAGGCGCCGGAGGATCGAGTCGGGGACGTTGCGCGGCACGTCCACGAGCGCCCGCGCCGACGAGTGCGAGAAGATGACCGGCGCCTCGCTCACCGTGAGCGCATCGCTCATCGTCCCTGGCGAGACGTGCGCGAGGTCGACGAGCATCCCGAGCCGGTTCATCTCGCGCACGACCTCCTTCCCGAAGGGGGTGAGCCCGCCGTGCTTCGCGCTGTCCAGCGCCGCGTCGGCCCACGGGAGGGTGACGTTGTGCGTCAGCGTCATGTAGCGGACGCCCAGGGCGTAGTACGCGCGCAGCGCGCCGAGCGACGACTCGATCGCGTGCCCCCCCTCGAGCCCCAGGAGCGACGCGATCTTCCCCGCGCGGAACGCGCGGCGGATGTCGTCCACCGACGTCGCCAGCATGAACGTCTCCGGGTACTTCGCGATCATGCGGCGCGCGATGTCGATCTGCTCCAATTGCACGCGCGCGTACCCCGAGTCCGGCTGCTCGCCGGGTGTGTAGACGGACCAGAACTGCGCCCCGACCATCCCCGCGCGCAGCCGCGGGATGTCGGTCACCCCCGGGTCCGGGGCGCGCTTGCGGAGGTCGTACGCGTCGACGTCGCGCGGCGACTCCTTCGCCGTACGGATCGCCCACGGCAAGTCGTTGTGCCCGTCGATGAGCGGTGTCGTACGAAGCACGCGCATGGCCCGCTCCAGGTACGGATCGGTGCCCGGCGACGAGCCGGCGCGCGTGCTGTCGGCGCGCTGGGCGTGGAGCGCCCCCGCGGCGCTGAGTGCGAGCGCGATGGGAAGGACGATGAGCGAGAGTGAGAGCGAGGAGCGTGAGCGCATCGGGGAGATCGACCCAGGTGAGAGACGTTCCGAAGATCGGTCAGCGTGTCGGGCGCAGCGCACGATTCTAACTCGGCGATGGGCGCTTTGGCCAGGGACAGCGGCCCCGGCCGTTGGCATGGTGCGTTCCACGTTTGCCTTCTCTCTCGCGACGCGGTACTGTCGGTGACGTACTTACCCTGGCCGGTGCGAGAGAGACGGGGCGCTTCACGCATCGGCACCACCCTTCGTGCGTGCCCCGCCGTCACTCGGAGGTCCTCATGCGAACACGCGCTGTAGCCACGTTCGCCCTCGCCGTCGCGCTGACCGCCGGCGCGGGATGCTCCGACCAGACCCCTGTCGGTCCAACGACACCTCCGTCGCTCGCCCGCGTGGGGGGAGGGGGAGGCGCCGGCGGCGCGCGCCGACACGTCATCCTGATGCGCGAAGGCCGTACTTCGATCGCCGACCTCGCGGCGCGCGTGCACGCCCTCGGCGGCCGGGTGATGCGCGAACACGCGGACATCGGCGTCCTCACCGTGTCGGGGCTCAGCGATGACGCGCTGGCATCGCTCGCCGCGCGCGGCGACGTGGAGGCCGTGGAAGCCGATCAACGCGTGCGCATGATCCCCCCGCTCGGCGCGCTCGGCACGCAGCGGCTCACCGCGCAGACGGACCAGAGCGGCGCGTTCTTCTTCCCGGCGTTCCAGTGGAACATGCGCCAGATCCGGGCGGACAAGGCGTGGCTCGTGACCCACCAGGGCGCGGGCGCACTGGTGTGCATCCTCGACACCGGGATCGATCCCGATCACATCGACCTCGCGGGGAAGATCGACCTCGGGCTCAGCACCTCCTTCGTCGACAGCGAGCCGGACGTCCTAGATCGCGCCGGCCACGGCACCTTCGTCGCCGGGATCATCTCGTCGAACGGGCTCGGCGTCGCGTCGGTGGCGCCCGATGCGCGGCTCTGCGCGCTCAAGGTGCTCGATCAGACGGGCGTCGGCTCCTTCTCCGACCTCATCGCCGCGATCGTGTACGCCGCGCAGCACCACGTCGACGTGATCAACATGAGCCTCAACGCGTACTTCCCGATCCAGACGCGCGATGATCTCGAGCTCGTGGCGGCGGTGCAGCGCGCGATCGACTTCGCGCTCCGTCGCGGGACGCTCCCGGTCGCCGCGGCCGGGAACGACACCGCGAACCTGGCGACCGATCCGCGGAACTTCATCTCGATCCCGGCGCAGCTGCGCGGTGTGGTGAGCGTCGGCGCGACGGCGCCGATCAACCAGATGGACTTCGACCGGATCGCCGGCTACTCCGACGTCGGCTTCCCCGGCGTCGACGTGTTCGCGCCCGGCGGGGACTTCATCCCGGGGCAGAGCGTCCAGCAGGACCTGATCATCTCGCCGTGCAGCGGGCTGGTGTGCGGGGGCGAGGATTTCTATCTCATCGGCGCCGGCACGAGCTTCGCCGCGCCGCACGTCGCCGGCCAGGCCGCCGTGATCATCTCCGACGCGCGGCATCGCATCGGCCCCGTGCTGCTCACCGCCTGCATCGAGGCGACCGCGGACCACCCGACGGGGCGCTTCATCGACCCGCTCTACGGCCACGGCCGCATCGACGTGCTGAAGTCGGCGCTCTGTCGCCGCTGATCGCGCGGCGGCACGGCCACCGAGCGCGGCAGGGGGCTCGCGGCGCACCGCGGGCCCCTTGCTGCATCCCGGCGGCGCGCGTGCGCGACTCTTGCGGGTTCCGTGAACGGCCACGATCGCTGCATGGGAGCTCGCGCTATGACGTCCACCATCGCTCACCGGAGCCGCGTGCGCGCGCTCCGCGCGGCGCCGATCGCCGTCGCTGCCGTCCTCGTCGCCTGCACCCGGTCCGACACCACCGCGCGCCCCGCGGCCGGCGCACCGAGCGGCGGTGCCTCGAACGCGCCCCCGGCGCTGACGACGAGCATGGGCGACGTGAGCCGGAGCGCGGCGCGCGAGAGCACGCTGGCGGTCGCCACCTCGTTCGCTCCGATCGCGCGCATCGTCACGCCGGCCGTCGTCTCCATCGAATCGCAGTTCTCGGCGGCGACCGCGGCGCGCATGCAAGGGGACGAGGAGCCGCAGCTCCCCCCCGGGCTCCTCCCGCCGGGCATGCAGCCCGTGCCGCAGGGACCGGTGCGCGCGACCGGGTCCGGGTTCATCGTGTCGCGCGATGGCTACATCCTCACCAACAACCATGTCATCGCCGACGCCGAGAAGGTGACGGTCACCCTCAACGACCGCCGCATCTTCCCGGCGAAGATCGTCGGGCGCGACCCGAACACGGACGTCGCGCTGATCAAGATCGGCCAGACCAATCTCCCCACCGTGCAGCTCGGCGACGACAGCACCACGCAGGTCGGCGACCCCGTGCTCGCCTTCGGCAACCCGCTCGGCCTCGACTTCACCGTGACGGCGGGGATCATCAGCGCCAAGGGGCGGAGCGGGAGCCTCCGGAGCCTCTTCCCGAGCAGCTACGCCATCGCCGACTTCCTCCAGAGCGATGCCGTGATCAACCCCGGAAACTCCGGAGGGCCGCTCGTGGACATGCACGGGCAGGTGGTGGGGATGAACAGCGCGATCGCGAGCCCGACGGGGGTGTACGCCGGCTACGGGTTCGCGATCCCGGTCGGGATCGTGCGGATCATCATGAACCAGTTGCGCGCCGACGGCCGCGTGCATCGTGCGATCCTCGGCGTGGCGATCCAGGATGTGGGGCCCGCCGACGCGCAGGCGGCGGGGCTCACGGAGATTCGCGGCGCGCTCGTGGGGGGATACTCGGGGAACGACAGCCCGGCGAAGCGGGCGGGGATCAACCCCGGGGACATCATTCTCTCGGTCGACGGCCACCCGGTGAGCGACGTGGCGCAGACGGAGCGGATGCTCCTCGGCTACAAGCCCGGACAGACGGTGCAACTCGTGGTGATGCGCTACGGGTCGCAGCGCACCGTGCGTCTCACGCTCGGCGAAGCGCCGGAGGAGACGACGGTCGCGCGGGCCGGCGCGCCGCCGGCCGAGCGGAGCGCATCGCGGCGGCTCGGGATCGCGGTGTCGGCGGTGACGAGCGGGCTCGCGGCGCAGCTCCAGCTCCCGGACAGCGTGCGCGGCCTCGTGGTGATGCGCGTGGATCCCTCGGGCGCGGCGAGCGGGCGTCTGGTGCCCACGGACGTGATCGTGGCGTGGCTCGATCGCGGCGCCGCGCACCCGGTGCGGTCGGTGAACGACCTGCAGGAGGGGGTGAGCCGCGCGCGGAGCGGCGTGCTGAGCCTGCTCGTGTACTCGCCGCAGGTGCAGGGGACGCGCGTGGTGAACGTGCCGCTCACCTCGCCGTAGCGTGGGGCAGGGCGCAGGGGGACGGAAACGGCGCGACGGACAGGTGCGCTCGGTGGTCTGAGCACCCCTGCCCGCCGTGTTGCACACCCCGCGGCCCGGCCTGGTGCCAGAGGCACGGGCCGCGCGCGGCGTGCGCGGCGCACCGTGTGACGTCTACGGGCGCGTCATCTTCCAGCGTTCCGCCCGGAGCGCCGATCGGGCGAGGAGGTTGGTTTCCGTGTCGAGCCGGCCGATCGCGCGCAGCATGACGAGGGTGGCCCACCCGGTTGCGTCGAGCCCGTCGTCGTTGACCCGTGCGAGCTCGCTGACGACGAGCGCGTGGAGCCGGGCGCGCATGGCGGGCCCGAGGTCGCGCTGGAGGGCATCGACGGCGGCGCGGTACGTCAAGTCGTCGCCAAGCCAGTGTACAATGTGGTATCGATCGACCGCGGCGGCTTCCGCGACGAGGGTGACCGATGCGCCGGTGAGGAGGAGGCGGAGCACCTGCTGTTGCGTGCGCGTGAGCGCGGTGACGGCGAGGTCGAACGCCGCCGCGCGCCGGGCCACCGCTTGCGGGAGTCGAGCCGGCACGCCCCACGGGGATGACATGGTGAACCCTCCCGGCGGGCCCCCTGCGACGACATCGCCGGCCGGCGCAGCCGGGGCGCGACCAACGGTCGTCGAGGCGGGCGTCCGCTCCGCTACGCTCTCGCCGCGAGGCACGGCGAGAGCGTCGCTGATGAGAGACCGGGGCGATCGAGGGCGCGCGCAGCCCGGAACGCTCGACACCATCACCACTCGTCGCCACTCGCTCATCGATCGCTCACCGATACGTGCAAGTCGAACGGCATTCATCACTCGGTCGAACACTCCGGCGCGCCCAAGAAACCATCGCGTGCCGATGCGCGCAAGCTGGCAAAATCCCTAGGCGCGCGACCTAGGGATTTCCCTAGTGGCTTTCCTTCGCGCCCCGTCCGTGCTACACATTACGCGGTCCAACGTTCGGCGCCGTGGGCTCTCGTGGCGCCGAGCGCCCCGCTGTGCACACCCCTCACATCGAGGATCGCTCCATGCCACTCCGCGGCAACGAGGATCACCACATCACCACCGAGCAGGCGAAGGCGCTCATCCAGAACTACCGGCGGCACGCCGGGCCGAACGACCACAAGTGCGGCTTCTTCGGCCGCGCCGTGCTCGAGCAGATCCTGGCGCAACCCGGGTGCATCGGCATTCGCGCGTACTACGCGCGGCACGAGGACGGAAGCAACACGCTCGTCCTCGTCGGTGTGGACGGGGCGGAGAAGGACATGACCGCGGGGACGCTGGCGCAGAACTACCAACCGTGCCCGCCGTACTGCGATCCGACCTCGACCTTCCAGCTCTAACGACCACCACCGGAGCCGCCTCTGACCATCACGCTGGCCGACGTCGCGACGCTCTCCGAGCTGCTCCCCGTGGTCGCCGCGCTCCGGCTCGGGCGCGCGCTCCCCGGCCCGCTGCGGTTCGTGGCGCTCTGGTGGTTCGTCGGGTTCCTCCAGGATTGCGTGCAGTACTACATCGGGCACTACCTGCACCGGCACAACCTCTGGGTGAACCACGTCACCCTGCCGCTCACGACCGGGCTGCTGCTCTGGGCCTTCTCGCTCTGGCAGGAGAGCGACGTGCCGCGGATGGCGTTCCGGATCGCGATCCCGCTGTACGTGCTCGTATGGCTGGTGTTGCAGGTGACCGTCGAGCGGCTCGACCAGTTCAGCACGTACGCGAGCCCGATCAGTTGCCTCCTCCTCGTGTGCGTGGCGGCGTACACCATCGTCTCGCTCTCGCTCCGCTCGACCGAGCCGGTGTGGCGGCAGGAGTGGCTCTGGATCGCATCCGGCTACATGCTGTACTTTGGGAGCGAGGTGGTGCTCATGCCGCTCGGGAACCTCCTCTTCACCGCGCGGCCGGACCTGTTCCGGATCTACCGGATCTTCACGGTGTGCGGCCTCGTGGCGACGTTGCTCATCACTGGAGGCATGCTGTGCGCGAGGCCACGTCTCAGCTCTGGTGGATCCTCCTGGCCGCGGCGCTGGTGGCGGCCATCCTCATCACTGCGTTCGTGACCTCCGTCATCATCCAGCAGCGCCGCTACCTGCAGACGACGCGGAGCTTCAGCGGGATGCTGCTCGCCGCGCAGGAGGAGGAGCGCGCGCGCGTCGCGCGGGAGCTGCACGACGACGTGATCCAGCGCGTGGCGCTGCTCGGGCACGCGCTGGACGAGCTGGCCGCCTTCGCGCACACCGACGACCCGGCGTTCGAGCGCCGGGTGCGCGGGCTGCGGGCGGAGCTGATGGACTTCGCCGACGAGATCCGGAGCCTCGCGCACCGCATGCACCCGCCGGTCCTCGACCACCTGGGGCTCCCGGCGGCGCTCTCGATGCTGGCACAGGAGCTCCAGGCGACCGATGCGCTCCGGGTGCGCGTGGAGGTGCGGGAGGAGATCACGTCGGTCCCGCCGGACGTGGCGGCGTGTCTCTACCGGATCGCGCAGGAGGCGCTCCGGAACGTGGTGAAGCACGCCGAGGCGGGGGAGGCGGTCGTGCAGCTCGCGCGACGGAACGGCGGGGTGGAGCTGGCGGTCGAGGACGATGGGATGGGGTTCGATCTCGGCGCGTCCCCGCGGTCGGGGCTCGGGCTCACGAGCATCACCGAGCGGGCGCGCCAATTCAACGGCCGCGTGCAGGTGCAGTCGCGCCCCGGCGAGGGCACCCGCGTGACGGCCTGGCTGCCGCTGGGCAAGGAGGCGTGAATGGATACGGTCGCGCGTCTCTTGTTGGCCGACGATCACCCGATGATGTGCGAGGGGCTGCGGGCCATCCTGGAGCCGGAGAACCAGGTGGTCGGCGTGGTGCACGACGGGCGCGAGGTCCCGGGCGCGGTGACGCGCCTCGAGCCGGACCTCGTGCTGCTCGACATTTCCCTCCCCGGGCGCAACGGCCTCGACCTCGCGCGCGAGCTGCACCGGACGCACCCGGAGCTCAAGACCATGATTCTGACCATGCACTCCGAGCGGCTGTACGCGGACGAAGCGCTCCGCGCCGGGGCGCGGGGGTTCGTGGTGAAGCTGGCGGCGGGGTCGGAGCTCCGCTTCGCGGTCTCGGAGGTGCTGGCGGGGCGGACGTACGTGACGTCGCTCGTC
>JADGGM010000058.1 GCA_019689955.1 Gemmatimonadaceae bacterium | reverse complement strand
GCCGTGAGCACCTCCTGCGCCGCGGCGGGGCGGGGGGGGAGGACCCCGAGAGCGAGCGTGCATGCCAGCAACGCGCCCGCCACCGCGTTCCTCGAGCCGGGGAACACCGGCGCGTTCTCTGGCGCAACTCCAACGCTACGCGAGCCAAAGGGCATATCTGTAACCCCATCGAGCCACAGGTCTTCGGCGGCGAAAAGCACCCGAAAGAGCGCGATCCCGCACCAGGATACGGGCGAAGGGCCCGAACGCGTGCCGCCGTTCGTCGCGCCATTAATACGCGAGCCCCGCATCGCGGCGCCAGGCGCCAAGGAACGGCGTCCGCGCGCGCTCTGTGGTCGCTAAGGTGAATTCTGACACAATATTGACACGGTTTGCACCTGCCCGTATACTCGATCCACTTCTGACCAGGCCGCTGGTCCACCCTGCGGCGTGACCCCTCGCTGCACAGCCTTGCGGGACCCGGTATCGCAACCTCGCTGGCCCACTGTCTCTCTCGTCGCCGGACACTTCGCGGCGACTTGCCCAGCCGCTGTCAGGTTGAAGTCACATTTCACGCCGGAGGTGAGCCCACAGACAACTCGTAGGTGACTCGTCGTCGCGCGTTGCACTGCGACGTGGATCCCATGCCAGCAATTGAACGGCACACACCTTTTGGAAGAGGTGGTAAGGAGGAAGAATGGGACGTCCAGTTCGGTCAGTCCTCGCGCTGACGTGTGCGCTGGCGTTGCTCCCCGCGTGGGCGGCAGCGCAGGAAAGCGCCACGATCAGTGGCCGCGTCACCAGCGAAGCTGGTGCGCCGCTCGCAGCGGTCAGCGTGTTCATCGAGGGGTTGAACACCGGCACGCTGACGCAGGAAGATGGGCGGTATCAGTTCGTCGTTCCCGGTCCGCGCGTCCGCGGACAGACCGTCAGCATGACCGCCCGGCTCATCGGGTACCGGGCGAAGACGGTGCAGATCACCCTCAACCCCGGCGCGATCACGCAGGACTTCGTCCTGGCCGCGAACCCGCTGCGCCTCGGTGAGGTCGTCGTCACCGGCGCGGGCACGGCGACCACGCGAGAGAAGCTCGGGAACGTCATCAACACCGTCGACTCCGCGCTCATTGCCCGCTCGAACGAGAGCAACATCGTGAGCGCCCTGGCGGCGAAGGCGCCGAACGTCGAGGTGCGCACGCAGTCCGGCGAGCCCGGCGCCTCGGCCTACATCCGCATCCGCGGCCCCAAGACGATCCAGGGCACCTCGCAGCCCCTGTTCGTCGTCGACGGCGTGCCGATCGACAACACGACCGACGCCACCGGCGACAACACCGGTAGCACGACGGTCTCGAACCGGGCCAGCGACCTGAACCCCGACGACATCGAGTCGATCGACGTCTTGAAGGGCGCCGCGGCCGCGGCGATCTACGGCGCACGCGCCGCGCAAGGCGTGATCCTCATCACGACCAAGAGCGGGAAGCCGGGGGCCACGCGGTACTCGCTGCGCTCGTCGTACACGATCGACGAGGTCAACCGGCGCGTTCCGCTGCAGACCGACTTTGGCCAGGGGAGCGCGGGTGTCGCTGCCGGCTGCGGGGGATTCAACTGCAGCCCCACCTCCCTCTCATTCGGCCCGAAGCTCGATACCAGCACGCCCGTGTACGACCACTGGAGCGAGATGTTCCACACGGGGAACACCTTCGACAACAACCTGAGCGTGTCGGGCGGTAACGACCGGACGACCTTCTTCCTGTCCGCCGCCTACCTCGATCAGAAGGGCGTCATCATCGGCCCGAACAACGCGTACAAGAAGACCGACGTCCGCGTGAAGGCGAGCCACCGCCTGTTCGATCGGTTGAACATCGGCGGCAACGTGCTGTACGCCGATGCCCGTGGGCAATACATCGAGAAGGGGTCGAACGTGTCCGGGTTGCTGCTCGGTGCCCTGCGCACGTCCCCCAACTTCAACAACAGGGAGTACCTGTCGCCGGACGGGCTGCAGCGTTCCTACCGGTTCCCGAACCCGGCCCCGGACGCGGTCAAGGTCACCCGCAACTACGACAACCCGTTCTTCGTCGTCAACCGCGACATCAGCATCCAGGAGCTCAATCGCGTCATCGGGAGCGCCAACATCGACTGGGACCCGCTCGACTGGCTCTCGATCAAGGAGAACCTGGGCGGCGACTACTACACCGACTGGCGCAACCTCGGTCTCGCCATCTCGTCGTCGGCGCAGCCGAACGGTGAGGTCCTCCGGCGCGACATCGTGAACTACCAGGTCGACCACAACCTGACGGCCACCGCCAACCACACGTTCAGCCCCAGCTTCGCGGGGACGCTGACGCTCGGGCAGAACCTGAACATTCGCCGCTACCGCAACGTGACGGTCGACGGGATCGACATGCTCGCCGATCTCCCGTTCTCGATCGACAACACGGTGAGCTGGACGCCGACGGAGTTCCGCTCCACGATCCACACGGAGTCGTACTTCGGCCAGGCGACGGCGGACCTGTTCAACCAGCTCTTCCTCACGGCGGCCCTCCGCAACGATGGGTTCTCCACGTTCGGGGCCAGCGATCGCCGGCACTGGTTCCCGAAGTTCAGCGCGGCCTGGACGTTCACGAACCTGCTGAACGGCGGTGAGGGGCGTGGCGTGCTGAACTTCGGCAAGCTGCGTGCGGCGTGGGGGCAGACCGGGCGCGAGCCCGGCGTCTACCAGACGATCACGGCGCTCTTCAGCGGCGGTATCGGCGACTCGTACATCAACAGCACGCTGACCAACCAGAACGGCCAGGGTGGCTTGGTGACGACCTTCAGCCGTGGTAACGCTGACGTCAAGCCCGAGATCACGAAGGAGACGGAAGTCGGCCTCGACCTCGGTCTCTTCGACCAGAAGGTCGATGTCGGCGTGACGTACTACGACAGCCGCACCACCGACATGCTCCTGCGGCTCCCGGTCCCGCAGTCCACCGGCTTCAGCACGGTGCTCAAGAACGGTGGAGAGCTGAGCAACAAGGGATGGGAAGTCACGGCCAACTACCGCGTCCTCACCCGCAGCGATCTCTCCTGGGAGGTCGGGGCGCAGTGGTCGCGTAACCGCAACAAGGTGGAGAGCCTCCTCGGCGCGCAGTACGTGGATCTGCCGACCGGCGGCTACTTCTCCGGGACCGAGTCCTCGGCGTACGTGGGCTATGCGCTGGGCGTGCTGCGCGGCTCGGACTTCGCGAAGTGCGGCCGCGGCCTGGTCATCGATGGCCACAACATCGACCAGGAGTGCGGCGGCGCGCCGGCGGGTGCGCTGTACATCGGCGCTGACGGGTTCCCGGTCGTCGACCCGACCAATCGCGTGATCGCCGATCCGAACCCCGATTGGCTCGGGAGCATCCGCACGTCGTTCCGGTTCCACAAGGTGCAGATCTCCGGGTTGCTCGACATCAAGCATGGCGGCGACGTCTGGAACGGCACCCGTGGGGCGCTCTACAACTTCGGAACGCACAAGGACACGGACATGCGCGATCAGACGCGCACGTTCGGGAAGGACTTCATGCCGGGCCGCGACGGTGCGAGCGGCGCGGTGGCCGGGCCGGGCGCCGGCACGCCGATCAACTTCGGCGCCGTGGCCAACCCGGCGACCGGCGTGACGTACGGCCAGGCCTGGTTCACGGGCGACGGCAGCGGCTTCGGTCCCGTGGCCGCGCAGTTCATCGAGGATGGCAGCTACACCAAGCTCCGCGAGATCTCGGTGGCCTACACGCTGGACAACCGGTGGGTGCACAACACCCTCGGCCTCTCGAGCGTCGACCTCCGCCTCTCCGGCCGCAACCTGAAGACCTGGACCAAGTACCGCGGCATCGACCCCGAGGCCAACCTCGCCGGCGCCGAGGTGCTGATCCAGGGCATCGACTACTTCAACAACCCGATGACGCGGTCGTTCGTGTTCACCGTAAGCCTCAACCGCTGACTCGGAGGATCGACACGTGAAGCGATACATCTGGGCGGTTGGCGTTGCGGCCGGCGTGCTGCTCATGGCGGGCTGCAACGACTTCCTCAACTGCGACGAATGTCAGAAGGATCCGAACCGGCAGCTGTCAGCGACCATGCTGCAACGGCTCACCGGGATCGAGTCGGTGATGGGCTCCGAGTGGAACTCGCACCTCGCCCGCAGCACGAACATGTGGACGCAGCAGGTGGCGGGGACGGATCGTCAGTACGCGCAACTCGCGAAGTACACGATGACCGAGAGCGATTTCACCGGTGAGTTCTCCGGCATGTACACCGCGGGCGGACTCATCGACATCCGCGCGCTGGAAGCGCAAGCCGACAGCGCGGGGAACGAGGTGTTCGGCGGCCTGGCGCGTATTCTGGAAGCGTTGGACCTCGGGATGGGCGCGAGCATCTGGGGAGATATCCCGGCGTCGCAGGCCGGAGACATCGACCAGTATCCCGTGCCCCAGCTCGACGCGCAGAGCGCCGTGTATGCCATGGTGCAGGCCAAGCTGGACACCGGCATTGCCTTGCTCACGAGCGGTTCCGGGAGTGGTCCGGGGAAGGCCGACGTGTGGCTTGGCGGCGACATCCCCTCGTGGATCAAGGTGGCGCACACGCTCAAGGGCCGATTCTACATGCACTGGGTGGAGGCGCAGCGGCGTGGCGACGCGACCGCGGCGCAGGAGGCATGCGGCGGCGACTGCGTGACCAAGGCGCTGGCGGAGTTCCCGCTCGGCATCTCGGACACGACGCACCAGCTCATGACCTGGAACTCGGGTACCCCGGGCGAGTGGAACTGGTGGTACGACTTCGTGGTGTTCTCCCGCTCCGGGTATCTGAGCCCGAGCGCGGTGTTCGTGGACACGATGGTGGCCCGCGACGATCCGCGGTTGAGCGCGTACTTCCAGCCCAACTTCCTCGGGGTGTACAAGGGGGCCGCCGAGGGTGGTCCGGCGGACTCGACGACGTCGGACTTCGGCACCGACAGCAAGCAGCGGATGGCGATCGATGCCCGGATCCCGTTCGTCACGCTGAATGAGAACCTGCTGCACTGGGCGGAGGCGGCCTTCTACGCAAGTGATGAGGTGACCGCCAAGGCCAAGTTGAACGCGTACGAAACGGTGAACGGCCTGCCGGCCACGAACCTCTCCGGGAACGCGCTCTTGCAGGAGATCGCGATCCAGGAGTGGATCGGCCAGTTCATGAACGTGGACGCGTACAACGACTGGAAGCGCACCTGTTGGCCGAACATCGCCCCCGCTGTCTCGGGCAAGAACGTGCCTGGCCGCCCGTTCTACGGCGTGGATGAGCGCAACGCGAACCCGAACATCGTGCCGCCGTCCGACCAGCCGGCGCGCAACGCCAACGATCCGGCCGGCGGTATGGTGACGGCCGCCATTGGCGCCACGTGTGAGGGCTCGAAGTGACGGCGGCCTTGGCGGGAGCGTAAGCCCGCCGCCAAGCCACCTCGCTGTGACGAATGCCCGGCCTGCACCCGCAGGCCGGGCATTCGTTTTCCTTCACCTCTACCGACCTTGACCGGCAAACGTCCCTGGCACGAACTTGCATTGCAACGCGTCTCTCTCCGGGGCCTCCCATGCGCTTCGTTCCGTTCGCGAGCCTCTTGTTGTGTGGCTGTTACGTCAGCGTGCCGCTGTCGACACCGTCCCCGGTGCCGGGGACCAAGCTGCAAGTCCAGCTCACCGATCAGGGCTCGATCGATCTCGCCAAGTATCTCGGACCCAGTGTGATCTCGGTCGATGGGCGCCTGCTCCAGGGCACCGACAGCACGCTCGCGCTCTCGGTCAGCTCCATCTCCATGCGGTCAGGCGATGAGCAGTTCTGGAAGGGGGAGACGGTCACCTTGCCCAGGACCGCGATCGCCACGGTGCACGAGCGCAAGCTCTCGAAGTGGCGCAGCGCGTTGATTGCTGGCGCAGTGATTGCAGGGATCGCTGCGATCGGTGGGGCGGCCGCCGGGAACTCCTCTCCCAGCTCGGGGGGCGGGCCTCCCCCTCCGCCAAAATGATGGCAGCCGGACCGGTCCTCAGTACACCGTGAAGCTCGATCGCTGGAGGTTACTCTCCAGCGTCCAGGTAACCTGCGTCCCAGAGTGGAGCACGAACGTGTCCGTCGTGACCGCCCCGGGCGCGCCCACCGGATCCGCAACGAGGCGGAGCTCACGCCCCCCACCGACAAGCCCGCGCGGGAAGACGAACACTTTGGTCGAGGCCGCTGTGACGGCCCCCAGCCGGGTCCGCTGTCCCTCGTGGATCACGAAGATGTCCATGTCGAGCCAGTGGTGGTTCTCGATACGGAGGGTCGGGGCCTCGTAGGGTTCGACCGCCTCGGATTCGTGCGCGTGGTGCGCGCAGGCATTGACGCCGAGCACGGCAACGGCCAAAATGAGCAGACATCGGGGCGTACGCACGTGTTCTCTCCGGAAATGGCGGCCGTGCGCTCGCGCAGCGGCGATGGGTAAGATTACATCCCCTCACCGAAAACATGAGACCGGACGACCCGGCGTCAAGAGCAGGTCGCGGGTGTGGTACCGTGCGGCGTCATGCAGTCCAGGTGGCCTGGTGGGGCGGCACGCCCGTTCGCGCCTCGATCCGGGCGCCAAAGATTTGACCTCTACCCCACTCTGTGAGTCTTCTCAGAGGCCCCGCGGGCACGTGACGCAAACGCGCACACCATCGAACGAGATCACGCTCAGTGCGACCACGGTTCTGCGCGGCGAAACGCGGACTGCGGGAGCGCGTCCATGGAGTATGTTCGTGTCGGCCACGGCCCGGCGGGGGATGACGGCCGGCACTCCTGCTCACCGTGTTTCCGGAGGCGTCATGCGCACCTTGCGGTCGGGGGTCGCTCTCTTTGCCGTTACGCTCGGAGCGGCACTGATCGCGGTCCCCGCGCTCTCAGCACAACAGCAGCCGAGCGATGACCTCTATCCCGCCACGCGCCAGTTTGGCACGGGGCTCATCGACATCCCCGTCGCGTGGGTGTCCCCGAGCTCCGGAGACATCTGGGTGCAGGCGTCGGCGACCAAGATCCCGGCCAACACCCCCGCGCAGCAGCCGCTCAACTTCTCCTCGCTCTGGAACACGAACCTCGCGATCGACACGCACTGGAAGGGGCGCTTCTCCGTCGGCTTGTCCCTGTACAGCCAGAACCCGGAGTGGGGGCTCTTCGGCCAGGCGCTCCTCCTCAAGGAGCGGGCCGACCGCAAGTGGCCCGCGATCGCGGTGGGGTTCCGCAACCTGGGTGAGTACCACCACGAGGACCGCCTGCTCATCGGACACGACGTCGCGATCGATTCGTCGGGGAACATCCGGACGGTCACCGCGTCGTACGCGCAGCACTTCCAGACGGCGCCTTCCTTCTATGGCGTCGCCACCAAATCGTTCGCGATCAACGAGACCGCGACTGCGAGCCTGAGCATCGGCTACGGGAGTGGGCTCTTCCGGGACGACGGTAAGCTCGGCAAGGCGTACAACGACAAGGGGACGATCGCGCGCGGGCTGTTCGTCGGCGGGCGATACGCGTTCCACCCGTCGCGCAACACGCGGATCGACATCCTCGCGGAGAACAACGGGTGGGACTGGAACGCCGGCATCGTCGGGAGCTGGCGCGGCCTCTCGCTCGGCGTCTACGGGACCGAGCTGGAAGAAGGGGGGGAGTCGCCGACCAAGGGGCCGCTCTACACGGCGTACAACTACGCGAAGCTCAACGTGTCGCTCGGCTACAGCGCGAACCTGCACGACATCGCCTCCGGCACGGTGCTCCGCTCGCAGGTGGCCGAGCTGCAGCGCGAGGAAGCGCGGCTGCGCACGGAGCTCGGGGCTCGCGAAGCACGCATCGCCGCGCTCCAGACGGAGCTCCGGAAGGCGCAGGCCGGCGAGCTGGCGGAAGTCGCCAAGCGCCGCGAGCAGCTCCAGAGCCAGATCCAGGACGAGCGCGATGCGATCGCGCGCGCGGAGGCGCGGCTCAAGAAGCTCCAGGAAGCCGACCAGCAGAAGCCGCCCACGACGACCCCTCCGCCGAGCGGCACCGAGCCGCCGTTGCGCTAAACCGACCCCGAGGCACGAGTGATGTCCATCATACATCGGTGGTACGCTATCACGGCCCTGGCCGGTCTCGTCACCGCGAGCTCCGCTGGGGCGCAGCAGTCGTATCCGCAGACGTTGTACTGGGGCTCCGGGCTGATCGACATCCCCGTCGCGTGGGTGTCCCCCGTCTCCGGCGATTTCTCGCTCGGCTTCTCCGCCAAGACCATCAAGGGCTCGCGCCTCTCCTCGGGGCTCGGGATCGGGCAGGGGATCAACTCGAACCTCGCGCTCTCGGCGTCGATCCTCGGGCGCGTGGAGCTCGGGCTGTCGCTGTACTCCGACGACCCCGAGTGGGGGCTGTTCGGGCGCGCGCTGCTCCTCGATGAGGAGCAGTTCCGCGGCCGCCCCGGGATCACGGGGTGGATTCCGAGCGTCGCCGTCGGGCTGGAGAACGTCGGGCCGTACTCGAAGATCGACCGGTTCGCGCTCGGCTATCACCTCGGCGCCTCCACGAACGCGAACCCCACGCACCCGCACGTCGCCGACTCGCTCCACCAGGGATTCTCGACCGCGGAGACGGTCTACGGGGCCGTCACCAAGTCGTTCATGCTCTCGCAGCTCTCCAAGGGGGGGCCGAACATCGGCCTGAGCTTCACCGTCGGCTACGGCAACGGCCTCTTCTCGGACGACGGTGGGCTCGGGAGCGCGTACGCGAAGCATGCCACGGGGGGCGTGTTCGGCGGCGTGAAGATGGACCTCTACCCGTCGCCGCACAGCGTGTTCTCGCTCATGGTCGAGAACAACGCGTGGGACTACAACCTCGGCGCGGTCTTCGACTATCGCGGGCTGCACGCCGGGGTGTACTGGACCGAGGTGGGGGCGGGCTCGGCGCCGGACTCGGCGCGCGTGCCGTACAACTACAGCAAGTTCGCGTTCACGGTCGGGTGGCAGAGCAACGCGCTGGCGCTGCTGCGCGGCAACGTGCTCAAGGATCGGATCGCGGAGCTCGAGCGGCAGAAGCAGCAGTTGCTCGCGGAGATCAACGCGCGGCAGCAGCGGGTCGCCGCGCTCGAGCTGGAGATCGACCGGTACCAGGCCCAGAGTCTCCTCGAGCTCGAGCAGCGGCGTGCGCAGGCGGAGCAGGAGCTGCGTGCGGAGCGCGAGGCGTTGCAGCGATTGGAGGAGCGCCTGCGGCGGCTGGAGCAGAACACGCCGCCCAACGAGCAGAACCCGTAAGACCGAGGCCTCCGGACTCCACGTCCCGAGCGGAAGATGATGCGACTGTCACGCGGTTGGTGGGTCATCGTCGCGCTCTCGCCCATGCTGGCGGGGGCGGTCGGCGCACAGCAGACGGACTCGGTGCTCGCTGCGGGAGACTCGGCGGCGCAGCGCCGCGCCTACGACGCGCGCCGCGCGGCGCTCGTGAAGGAGCTGCAGGAGTCGCAGGATGAGCTGAGCCAACTGCGCAGCCGACGCGTGCAGCTCGAGGCGCGGATCGAGGCCCAGCTCGCGCAGGCGGCCGCGCGGCGGGCGCAGATGCTCCTCATGAGCTCGGAGCAGAACGCGCTCCTGCAGCTCGACACGACGCTCGCGATGTCGCAGGACAACATGCTCACCCAGCGCGACCGCATGCGCGCGCTGGGCGACGCGGTGCGGCGCCGCCCCCGGGCCGTGCGCGTCCACCTCGTCCCCGCGGCCGCGGCGCAGGCCGGCGGGG
>JADGGM010000057.1 GCA_019689955.1 Gemmatimonadaceae bacterium | reverse complement strand
GCTCGCGGAGGTGCAGTCGCTCGAGCTCGCGCTGCGCCGTCTCTCGACGCCGGTGCGCGTGGTGGTGATGCACTACGCGCCGATCCTGGCCACGGTGATGGGGGAGCCGGAGATCATCTACCCCTTCATGGGGACGGACCGGCTGGCCGACGCGCTGGACCGCTACGGCGCGACGGTGGCCTTCCACGGGCACGCGCACTCGGGGACGTTGAGCGGGCGCACGCCGGGCGGGGTGCCGGTGTTCAACGTCTCGCTCCCGCTCCTGCGCAGGACAGGAGCGGGGCGCATGTTCTACGTGTACGACCTGGCGGCGACGATCACCCCCGTGCCGGCGCCGGTGCCGCCGGTCTCAATCCCCTGACGCGAGCGCGGCGTGCGCCGCAGCGAGGCGCGCGATGGGGACGCGGAACGGGGAGCACGAGACGTAGTTCAACCCGGCGTCGTGGCAGAACCGGATGGAGCGCGGGTCGCCGCCGTGCTCGCCGCAGATCCCGGTCTTGAGGTCGGCGCGGACGCGTCGCCCTTCGGTGACGGCGTAGCGCACGAGCTTCCCGACGCCGTTCACATCGATCGTCTGGAACGGGTCGTCGGGGAAGATGCCGCGCTCGACGTAGCCGGGGAGGAAGCGGCCGGCATCGTCGCGGCTCAGGCCGAGGGTGGTCTGGGTGAGGTCGTTGGTGCCGAAGGAGAAGAACTCGGCGTGGGCGGCGATCTCGTCGGCGGTGAGCGCGGCGCGCGGGAGCTCGATCATGGTGCCGATGGTGTAGGGGACGTCCTCGCCCATGGCGCCGAGCACCTGGCGGGCGGCGTCCTCGATGATCGCGCGCTGGTTCTCGAACTCTTTGACCGTGGCGACGAGGGGGACCATGATCTCGGGGCGCACCTCGAAGCCGCGGCGCTTGACGCGCACGGCGGCCTCGAAGATCGCGCGCGCCTGCATCTCGGTGATCTCGGGGTAGGTGATGCCGAGGCGGCAGCCGCGGTGGCCGAGCATGGGGTTGGTCTCGCGCAGCCCCTCGACGAGGCGGTTGAGCTCCTCGCGGCGCATGCCGAGCGTGCGCGCGAGCCGCTTCGCGTCCTCGCCGCCGTGCGGGAGGAACTCGTGGAGCGGGGGATCGAGGAGGCGGATGGTGACCGGGTAGCCGGCCATCGCCTCGAAGATCCCGTCGAAGTCCTGGCGCTGCATGGGGAGGAGCTTGGCGAGCGCGCGCCGGCGCCCGCCCTCGTCGCGGGCGACGATCATCTCGCGCATCGCGGTGATGCGGTCCCCTTCGAAGAACATGTGCTCGGTGCGGCACAGCCCGATCCCCTCGGCGCCGAACGCGCGGGCGATGCGGGCGTCGGCCGGGGTGTCCGCGTTCGCGCGTACGCGGAGCCGGCGCGCTTCGTCGGCCCAACCGAGGAGGCGCGCGAACGACTGATACACGCGCGAGTCGGCGCCGTGCATCTTCCCGGAGAGGACGCGGACCACGTCGCTCGGGATGGTCGGGAGATCGCCGCTGAACACGCGGCCGCTCGCGCCGTCAAGGGTGATCCAATCCCCTTCGTTGATCGTGGCGCCGTTGACGGTGAAGCGGCGGTGCTCGACGTCGACCTGGATGTCCTTGCACCCGACGACGGCGCACTTCCCCATCCCGCGCGCGACGACGGCCGCGTGGCTCGTCATCCCGCCGCGCGCGGTGAGCACGGCGCGTGCGGCGACGATGCCGTGGAAGTCCTCGGGGGTGGTCTCCTCGCGCACGAGGATCACGCGCTCGCCGGTCGCGGCGCGCTGCTCGGCCACGTCGGGGTCGAACACCGCGCGCCCGCTCGCCGCGCCGGGGCTCGCGGGGAGCCCGGTGGCGATCGGCGTGGCGTGCGCGGACGGGTCGATGATCGGGTGGAGCACCTGGTCGAGCTGCTGCGGCTCCACGCGCTTCACCGCTTCGGTGCGGCTGATGAGCCCCTCGGCCACCATCTCGTCGGCGATGCGGATCGCGGCGGCGGCGGTGCGTTTCCCGGTGCGCGTCTGCAGGAGGAAGAGGCGCCCGCGCTCCACCGTGAACTCGATGTCCTGCATGTCGCGGTAGTGCTGCTCCAGCCGTTCCTGCGTCGCCAGCAGCTCCTGGTATGCCGACGGGAGGCGGTTGGCCATCTCATCGATGTCGAGCGGCGTGCGGATCCCGGCGACGACGTCTTCCCCCTGCGCGTTGACCAGGAACTCGCCGTAGAAGCGCTTCTCCCCGGTGGACGGGTTGCGGGTGAAGGCGACGCCGGTGCCGGAGTCGTCCCCCATGTTCCCGAACACCATGGCAACGACGTTCACCGCGGTGCCGAGCGTTTCGGCGATCCCGTTCACGCGGCGGTAGTCGACGGCCTTCTTGAGCATCCACGACTTCCACACGGCCTCGATGGCGCCCCAGAGCTGGGTCTGCGGGTCCATGGGGAACTCGGCGCCGGTCGTGTGGAGGACGAGCTGCTTGTACTCCTCCACGAGGTTGCGGAGCGCGTCCTCGGAGAGCTCCGCGTCGGTGGCCACGCCGGCGGTCATCCGCTTGGCGGCGAGGAGGTGCTCGAACGACTGGATCGGGACGCCGAGCACGACGTCGCCGTACATCTGGATGAAGCGGCGGTACGAGTCGTACGCGAAGCGCGCGTTCCCGCTCTGCTGCGCGAGGCCGACGACGGTGCGGTCGTTGAGGCCGAGGTTGAGGATCGTTTCCATCATCCCGGGCATCGACACCGGCGCGCCGGAGCGGACCGAGACGAGGAGGGGGTTGGCCGGGTCGCCGAACCCTCGCCCGCTCGCCTGCTCCAGCTTGCGCAGGTTGGCCGCGACCTCCTCCTCGAGCCCCGCGGGGCGGGCGCCGGCGCGGAGGAAGTCGATGCACGCGGAGCAGGCAATGGTGAACCCCGGAGGGACCGGGACGCCGAGATTGGTCATCTCGGCGAGGTTCGCCCCCTTTCCGCCGAGCACCGCCTTCAGGTCGCGCGTGCCGTCAGCCTTACCGTTGCCAAAGAAGTAGACGAGCTGGGACATCGAGAGAAGAGCCTCGAATGGAAGTCGTGAAGTGAAACGGGTGCGGGGTCAGCAGCCGCACCCGAAGCGCAGCTTGTCGGGGTCCGTCGGTGGCGCCGTCGGGTAGTCGCCGGAGAAGCAGGCATGGCAAAAGCCGTGCGGGCCGTCCGGGACGGCGGCGAGCATTCCTTCGAGGGACAGGTAGCCGAGAGAGTCGACCCCGATGTGCCGCGCGATCTCCTCCACGGAGAGGTTGGCGGCGATCAGCTCCTCCCGCGACGGGGTGTCGATCCCGTAGTAGCAGGGCCCCGTGACGGGGGGAGAGGCGATCCGCATGTGCACCTCGCGGGCGCCGGCGGCCCGGACGAGGTGCACGAGCCCGCGGGTGGTGGTGCCGCGCACGATCGAGTCGTCGATCATCACGACGCTCTTGCCTTCCAGGACTTCGCGCACGGCGTTGTATTTGACCTTCACTTTGTGGTTGCGTCCCTGCTGCGATGGCTGGATGAATGTCCGACCGACGTAATGGTTCCGGATCAGTGCCAGCTCGAGGGGAAGACCTGTTTCCTCCGCATAGCCGAGCGCCGCGGCGTTGGCGGAGTCGGGGACGCCGAAGACGAGGTCCGCGGTCGGCGCGGGTTGCTCGCGGCCGAGGGCGCGACCGAGGGCGCGGCGGGCGCGGTCCACCGAGCCGCCGCCGAAGATCCGGCTGTCGGGGCGGGCGAAATAGACGTACTCGAACACGCAGCGCCGCGACTCGAGCGGCTCGAGCGCCTGCACGGAGCGGAGCCCCTGCCGGTCGACGATCACGATCTCGCCCGGCTGTACGTCGCGCAGGTGCGTGGCGCCGACGATGTCGAGCGCGCACGTCTCGGAGGCGAAGACGAAGGTGTCGCCCAGCGTGCCGATGGCGAGCGGGCGCCACCCGCGCGGGTCGCGCGCGGCCATGAGCGTGTCGCCGGTGGCGACGAGGAGCGAGTACGCCCCCTCGACCCCGCGCAGCGCGTCGGTGAGACGGTCCTCGGGGCGTTCGGCCTGCGAGCGCGCCATGCGGTGCACGAGGACCTCGGAATCCATCGTGGAGTTGAAGATCGACCCCTGCGCCTCGAGGTCGCGCCGCAGCTCCGTGGCGTTGACGATGTTCCCGTTGTGCGCGAGCGCGATGTAGCCGCCGCGGAAGCGGACGAGCACGGGCTGCGCGTTCTCGATCGTCGAGGAGCCCGCGGTGCTGTAGCGCGTGTGCCCGATCGCGAGGTCGCCGCGGAGCTGCTCGAGCACGCCGGAGGTCAGCGCTTCGGAGATGAGCCCCATCCCCCGGTGCGCTTGCGCGGTCCCGTTCTGGTCGACGGCGACGATCCCGGCCGATTCCTGGCCGCGATGTTGGAGCGAGTACAGGCCGAGGTGCACGAGCTCCGCCGCGTCAGGAGCGCCGTGCACGCCGAATATGCCACACATGGGTTATGATGCCGCTGGTTGAGGGTGTTGCTCGAGCACGGCGGCTTCCTCCGCCGGCCCCCGTCGCATGATCGACGGGATCGAATCATGGTACGCCGCCGCGAGCCGCTCGAGCGGTGCGGTGACGGTGCGTCCGCCCACGGTGAGGCGGAGCACGCCGGACGCGGCGCGCACGGTCCCGATCCGCCGGGCGGGCACCTTGTGCCGCTCGGCGATCGCGAGCACGCGCGCGGGGTCGGGGGTGCTCACGATCACGCGGGCCTGCGCTTCGCCAAAGAGCACGCAGCGCGCCGGGAGCGCGTTCCACGCGCTCAGGTCGACCTCCGCGCCGACGAGGCGCTCGCGGTCCCCCACGGCGCACTCGGCGAGGGCGACGGCGAGCCCCCCTTCGCTGCAGTCGTGCGCGGAGTGGACGAGGCCGCCGCGGATCGCCTCGAGGAGCGCGTCGATCGTGGCGCGCTCGCGCTCGAGGTCGCAGCGCGGCGGCGCGCCGGCGACGATCCCGTGCACGCGCGCGAGATACTCGCTCCCCCCGAGCTCGTCCGTCGGCTCGCCGAGGAGGACGATCGCGTCGCCATCGTGACGGAACGCGGAGCGCGTGACGTGGTCGAGGGAGTCGATGACGCCGATCATCCCGATCACCGGCGTGGGGTACACGGCGCCGCTCGGGCTCTCGTTGTAGAAGGAAACGTTCCCCCCGGTGACCGGAGTTCCGAGCGCGCGGCACGCGTCTCCCATCCCGGCGACCGCTTCGCGGAACTGGTAGAAGACCTCCGGGCGGCGCGGGTTCCCGAAGTTGAGGCAGTTGGTGATCGCCATGGGGCGCGCGCCCACGCAGGCCACGTTGCGCGCGGCCTCGGCCACGGCGATCTGCCCGCCCACGCGCGGGTCGAGGTAGACGTAGCGGCCGTTGCAGTCGGTCTTCATCGCCAGCGCCTTGTCGGTACCGCGGAGGCGGATCACGGCGGCGTCCCCCTCGCCGGGGAGGACGGCGGTGCCGGTGCGCACGGTCGTGTCGTACTGGCGGTAGACCCACCGCTTGCTGGCGATCGTGGGGGAGGAGAGGAGCTGCACGAGGGTCCACACCGGATCGGCTTCCTCGGGGCGCTCCGGCGTGGCGAGCACGTCGCGCGCACGGAGCGCGTGCACCTGCTCGCTCTCGCGCGCCTCGGGGGTGTACACGGGGCAGTCGGTGACGAGGCGCGACCCGGGGAATTCGGCGACGACTCGCTCCCCCTCGGTCACGCGGTACACCGGCTCGGCGATCACCTCGCCGATCACCTCGGCAGTGAGGTCCCACTTGGCGAGGATGTCGCGCACGTGCGCCTCGTGGCCGCGCTTCGCGACGACGAGCATCCGTTCCTGCGACTCGCTCAGCAGGATCTCGTACGGCGTCATCCCCTCCTCGCGCACGGGGACCTTGGTGACGTCGATCGTCACGCCGACGTCACCACGCGCGGCCATCTCCGCGGACGACGAGGTGAGCCCCGCGGCGCCCATGTCCTGGATGGCGACGATGTGCCCGCTCCGGATCAGCTCGAGGCTCGCCTCGAGGAGGAGCTTCTCGGTGAACGGATCTCCCACCTGCACGCGCGGGCGCTTGGCCTCGCTCGCCGCGGAGAGGTCCTCGGAGGCGAACGACGCGCCGTGGATGCCGTCGCGCCCGGTGCGTGCGCCCACAGCGATGATCGGGTTGCCGACCCCCTCGGCGCGCGCGCGGATCAGCTCGTCCTCGCGCATAAGGCCAACGCACATCGCGTTCACGAGCGGGTTCCCCTCGTACGAGGGGTCGAACATCACCTCGCCGGCCACGGTCGGGATCCCGACGCAGTTGCCGTAGTCGCCGATCCCCTTGACGACGCCGCCGAACAGGTAGCGCACGCGCGGCGAGTCGAGGGAACCGAAGCGGAGTGAGTCGAGGAGCGCGATGGGGCGCGCGCCCATGGTGAAGACGTCGCGGAGGATCCCGCCGACGCCGGTGGCCGCGCCCTGGTACGGCTCGACGGCCGAGGGGTGGTTGTGCGACTCGATCTTGAAGGCGACGGCGAGCCCGTCGCCGATGGCAATGACCCCCGCGTTCTCCCCGGGCCCTTGCAGCACGTACGGGGCCTGCGTGGGGAGCGTTTTGAGCACGGGGCGGGAGTGCTTGTAGGAGCAGTGCTCGCTCCACAGCGCGCTGACGATCCCGAGCTCGGTGAAGGTCGGCATGCGGCCGAGCATCGCGACGAGGCGCTGGTACTCGTCATCGGTGAGCCCGTGCTCGGCGACGAGCGCGGGGGTGATCGCCGGATCGCCGGGGCGCGGCGCCGGAGGAGTGGAAGAACGGGACGAGGCGGTCACGAATGGTGGCTCGTATCGGTCGGTGGACGCGCGGAGTCCGCCGGCGCGGGCGTCGAATCGTGCATCGGCGGCGCCGCGGGGGGCGCCTTCTCGATGGTGAGCGTCGTCGGGCGATGAGCGCGCGCGTCGCGCGGGTTCACCGCGTTCGGCGAGCTGCTTACCCCCGTGTAGTGGTGCTTCGGGGAGCGGAAGATCGCGTCGGTGACCGCGTCGTTCTCCAGCACGACGAGGTCCTGCATCCCGCACGTCTTCTCGCATCCGTTCGCGTAGTACAGGAACGTGTACACACCGTCGCTCCGCTCGGAGACGGGCTTCCCGAGCCGGGCGATGACCTGCGCCTTCGACATCCCGGGATCGATCGTGCCGGTGGTGTCCTGCGCGGCGGCCGGCGCGGCCGCGGCAGCGATGGACAACGCGAGCAGCATGAGCAGGCGACGCATGCGCACCTCGTGGGTTACGCGGAGACCCGCGCCAACATGGATTGAAAGAGCGCCAGGCCGTCGTGCGAGCCCAGCACATCCTCGACGGCGCGCTCGGGGTGGGGCATGAGGCCGAGCACGTTCCCCTCGGCGCTCACGATCCCGGCAATGTTGCGCATCGAGCCGTTCGGGTTCCCCGACGCGTCGGGCTCCCCGACGGCGTTCACGTAGCGGAACACCACGCGCCCCTCCCCCTCGAGGCGGTCGAGCGTCTCGGTGTCCGCGGTGTAGCGGCCCTCGCCGTGGGCGATCGGCATGCGCACGATCGCGCCCGGCTCGTAGCGGTTGGTGAACATCGTGTCGGCGTTCTCCACCCGCAGCCGGACCATCTCGGAGATGTACTGGAGCCCGGCGTTCCGGAGGAGCGCGCCCGGGAGGAGCTTGGCTTCGCACAGGATCTGGAAGCCGTTGCAGATCCCGATCACCGGCCCGCCGCGCTGCGCGTGCGCGGCGACCTCCTGCATGATCGGGCTGAAGCGCGCGATCGCGCCGGCGCGCAGGTAGTCGCCGTACGCGAAGCCGCCGGGGAGGAGGACGACATCCACTCCCTCGAGGTCGTGCGCCTTGTGCCAGAGATACACCGCCTCGGCGCCGAGCACGTCGACGACCGCGTGGTACGCGTCCTCGTCGCAGTTGGAGCCGGGGAAGACCACGATGCCGAACTTCATACGCCCTCCACCTTCGCGATCTCGTAGTCCTCGGTCACGGGGTTGGCGAGGAGCTTGTCGCACATCTCGCGCGCCGCGGTGTCCGCCGCCGCAGCGTTCGGCGCGGCGACGTCGAGCACCACGTGGCGCCCGATGCGCGTGTCGGCCACGGCGGAGAAGCCCAGGGAGTGCAGGGCGTCGGTGACGGCCTTTCCCTGCGGGTCGAGGATCCCTCGACGAGGGACGATGTGTATGGAAACGCGGAACCGGCTCATTCGCCGCCCTCGTTGGTCTGTTGTTGGGTGAACGGCGCGGGCCGATCGCCGGCCCGGCGCCCACGGGGATTCCAGCGCCGCTCGCCGACGGGGTGCTCGGCGAGCTCGATCGGGCGCGCCTCGAGCTCTGCGTCTTCCTCCTCGTCCTCCGCGTCGAACAGCGGGTCCCCGCTCGGGAGGCGATCGAGGAGGCCGAGGAAGAACGTCTTGAGGAGCCCGTAGGCCACGTACACCACCAGTACCGGGAACGCGAACGCGCGCGGCCGGGAGAGCACGCCCACGACCACCGCGACGAAGAGCACGCTCCCGATGATGCTCTTGACGCTCCGGAAGCTGATCGTCGGCGGGGCGGGGTAGAGCACGTGGCTGATCATGAGGAGGCTGAGCACGAGCATCACCCCGGGGAGCATCGTGTGCCACGGCCAGCCGCTCACCATCGTCTCGGTGTACAGGTTCGTCTGGCTGAACCAGTAGTACGTGGCGAGCGTCATCCCGGCGGCCGGGCTCGGCAGCCCGTGGAAGTGCGTCTTCGCGCGCCCGCCCTGCTCGATGTTGAAGCGCGCGAGGCGCATCACCGCGCAGGCGATGAAGATGAAGCAGAAGAGCCACGCCCAGCCGTCGCGGTTGAGCACCGCGAAGTACATGATGAGCGCCGGTGCCACGCCGAAGCTGATCGCGTCGACGAGGGAGTCGAGCTCCACGCCGAACGGCGTGCCGGTGCGGGTCATGCGCGCGACGCGCCCGTCGAGCGCGTCCATCACGCCGCCCAGCACCACGCACCACCCAGCCCACACGAAGTCGCCGCGCGTCGCCGAGACGATGGCGAAGACGCCGAAGAAGAGGTTGCCGAGCGTGAAGCCGTTGGGGAGGAGCACCACGGCCCGCCGCATGTCGGGGCGCCGGATCGCGGGTCTCATGGGACGAGCTCCGCCAGCACCGTGGTCCCGGCCACCGGCCGGTCGCCGACCTTCACCGTGATCCGCGCCGTCAGCGGAACGAAGACATCCACGCGCGACCCGAAGCGGATGATCCCCATGCGCTCTCCTTGCACGGCCGCTCCCTCGAGCCGCGCGTAGTTGGCGATCCGGCGTGCGATGAGCCCCGCGATCTGGCGCACGAGCACGCGGCACCCGCCGGCCGTCTGGATCCCGACCGACATCTGCTCGTTCTCGAGGCTCGCCTTCTCCGCGGCGGCGTTCAGGAACTTCCCCGGGTTGTACTGTGTGTACTTCACGGTCCCGCTCACCGGGTACCGGTTCACGTGCACGTTGAAGATGTTCATGAAGGTCGAGATGCGCATCGCCTTCCCCTGCATGAAGGCGGGCTCCTCCACCTCGGTGATCATGACGATCAACCCGTCGGCCGGGGCGATGACATACTGCTCCCCGCGCGGCCCCGTTCGCTCGGGGTCGCGAAAGAAGTACGGCACCCAGAGCGCGACCAGGAGCACGACGACCGCGAGCACCCCGAAGGGCCAGCGCCGCGTGGCGGCCACGAGCCAAATCGCCCCCACGGCGAGCGCGGCGGCGATGAGGACGAACGGGACTCCTTCGCGCGCGATCTTCACGTCAGCTCCGTCAGGTCCAGCTCACTGCCGGTGAGGCGCCGGTACGCCTCCAGGTAGCGCGCGCTGGTCGCCTGGACCACGTGCTCCGGG
>JADGGM010000056.1 GCA_019689955.1 Gemmatimonadaceae bacterium | reverse complement strand
CGAGAACTGGGCGCACCCCGCGCAGGGCCCCGCGCGCGCCGCGCCGCCGGCCGCCCCACCTCCCTCCAACTGACGCACGTCATGATCGAGCTCCACGCGCTCACCAAGCGATACGGCGCCTTCACCGCGGTCGACGCGATCGATCTCCAGATCCCGCGAGGGCAGCTCTTCGGCTTCCTGGGCCCGAACGGCGCGGGGAAGACGACCACCCTCCGCATGATCGCCGGCATCCTCCGCCCCACGAGCGGCACGGTGCGCATCGGGGGGATCGACATCACCCGCGAGCCCGCCGCCGCCAAGGCGAAGCTCGGCTACATCCCCGATCGCCCGTTCATCTACGAGAAGCTGAGCGGGGCCGAGTTCCTCCGCTTCGTCGCGGGGCTCTACGGGCAGGACGGCGCCGCGGTGGAGCGCCGCATGGACGAGCTGCTCGCGCTCTTCGACCTCACCCCGTGGAAGAACGAGCTCGTGGAGAGCTACAGCCACGGGATGCGGCAGAAGCTCATCATCGCCAGCGCCTTCCTCCACCGCCCCGAGGTGATCGTGGTCGACGAGCCGATGGTGGGGCTCGACCCGAAGGCGGCGCGCATCCTCAAGGACCTGTTCCGCGAGTACACGCGCCGCGGCCACACGATCCTCATGTCGACCCACACGCTGGAGGTCGCCGAGAGCGTGTGCGACCAGATCGCGATCATCCAGGGCGGGCGCATCCGCGCGGCGGGGACGATGGCGGAGCTGTACGCGTCCGCGGAGAGCGGCACCGCGGGGCTCGAGACGATCTTCCTGCGCCTCACCGGCGAGCAGGCGGCGCGGGAGCTGGTCGAGGTGCTCGATGCCTGAGGTCGCGCCGCCGGCCGCCGCCGCGCTCCCCGATCCATCGCTCTGGCAGCTCCTGCACCCGAAGTTCCTCATCGCGCGGAACCGCGTGCGGCGGGGGGAAGCGGGGCGCGGGTGGCGGTGGATCGCGCTGCTCGGGATCGCGGCGGTGTTCTGGAGCCTGGCCATGCTCGTGCTGGTGCGGCTCCTCCGCTACTTCAAGGGGACGCCGGAGATCGGCGCGCTCCTCGCCGGGAAGCTGCTCGGGCTCATCTTCGTCAGCTTCTTCGCGATCCTCCTCCTCTCCAACGTCATCACGGCGCTCTCGAGCTTCTTCCTCGCGCGCGACCTCGACCTCCTCGTCTCGGCGCCGGTCGACTGGCTCGAGCTCTACGCCGCGAAGCTCCTCGAGACGCTCCTGCACTCGAGCTGGATGGTGGCGCTCATGGCCGTGCCGATCCTGGCGGCGTACGGCTACGTGTACCACGGCGGAGTGCTGTTCGTGCTCGTGGCGCTCGCGACCGCCATCCCGTACCTCGGGATCCCCGCGGTGCTCGGCTCGGCGATCACGCTCGTGCTCGTGAACGTCTTCCCGGCGCGCCGCACGCGCGACATCCTGAGCGTGGTCGCGGTGCTCTCGGCAGCAGGGTTGGCGCTCCTCTTCCGGCTCCTCCGCCCCGAGCGGCTCGCGCGCCCCGAGGGGCTCCGCTCCCTCGTCGACTTCATCGCGCTCCTCCGCACGCCCACGTCGGCGTTCCTGCCGAGCGATTGGGTGCAGCGCGCGATCATGGGCTACCTCACGGGGGAGCCGGCGGCGCTCCCGTTCTATCTGCTCTGGACCACCGCCGCGGCGCTCATCGTGATCGGCGCCGCGCTCCACCGCGCGCTCTACGCCGAGGGCTTCAGCAAGGCGCAGGAGAGCGCGCACGGACGCGCCCGCGGCGAGCTGCTCGCGGCGATCGGGCGCCGCGTCTTCGCCGGGATCGGGGTGGTGCGGCGCGAGCTGGTGTTCAAGGAGCTGCGGGTCTTCTTCCGCGACACCACGCAGTGGTCGCAGCTCATCCTGCTCGCCGTGCTCGTGGTGGTGTACGTGTTCAACGTGAAGTACCTCCCGCTCCGCGGCGAGGGGATCACGCTCTTCCTCGTGAACGTGGTCCCGTTCCTCAACCTCGGCCTCTCGGGGTTCGTGCTCGCGTCGATCGCCGCGCGCTTCATCTTCCCGGCGGTGAGCCTCGAGGGGCGCACGCTCTGGCTGCTCAAGTCGAGCCCGCTCCCCATGCAGGCGCTGCTCTGGTCCAAGTTCTGGACCGGGACGATCCCGCTCCTCGTCCTCGCGCTCGCCATCGTGGGGGTGACCGACGCGCTCCTCGAGGTGACGGAGCTCATCTTCCTCGTGTCGATCTTCTCGATCACGCTCCTCACCTTCGCGGTCGCCGGGCTCGCGCTCGGCCTGGGAGTGGTGTTCCCGCGATACGACACGGAGAACGCGGCGCAGATCCCGACGTCGTTCGGCGGGCTGGTGTTCATGCTCGTGTCGGTGGGGCTGGTGGGCGCGGTGGTGATGCTCGAAGCGCGCCCGGTGTACACCTACCTCAGCGCGAGAGCGCTCGGCACGCCGATGGAGCCGGCGACGATGATCACGGGGTTCACGGTGGCCGCGCTCCTCTGCCTCACGGCGACCTTCGTCCCGCTGTACGTGGCGACGCGGAAGCTGGAGCGGTTGGAGCTCTGAGCGCGGGGCGCGGCGCGAGGGAGCGCGGGTGCGCTACGCCGCGAGCCCCGCGCCGCACGCGGTACAGAACCGCGCCGCGGGCTCGGTGACGTCGCTGCCGCACCGGCCGCACTTCCCGGCGAGATACCGCCCGCACGAGGAGCAGTACACTGCGTCGGCCTCGGGGCGCGGGCCGCAGGTGGGGCACGCGTGCGTCCGCGCACGGTAGGTGAGGATCACCGCCTCCACCTCCGCGTCGGAGACGGACGCGCCCGCGGGCGCCGCGGCGCGCATGGCGGCGAGCGCCTCGCGCGTGTAGCGCGCCTTGAGCACGGCGTAGTCGCTCTCGGAGAGCTTCCCGGTCGCGCGGTCGAACTCCACTTCGCGCAGCGCCGCCACGGCCTGCTCGGCCGCCGACGGGAGCGACGCGCCGCTCGCCGTGCTCGGCGGCGGGAGCACGGCGGCCGAGCGCGGTGTTTCGCCGAACAGCGGGTAGAGCACGAACGCGAGCGCCACGAGCGCGAGCGCGGTTCCTACGAGCAGGGCGATCACTGGTCGTCTCGCTTGAGCAGGGCCTCGAGCTTCGCCAGCTCTTCCGGCGTCGCGTCCACCGGGAGCGGCTCCACCGTGGCGGCGTCCGCGGCCGGCCGGCGCCACCGCCGGAGCAGCGCGATCACGAGCCCGCCCCCGGCGCCGAGCGCCACGAACGGGGCGAGGTACCCCGCGAGGTTGAACCCTTCCTTCTTCGGCTCCATCAGCACGCGCTCGCCGTACACGTTCACGAACGCGTCGATGATCTCCTGCGCCGAGTAGCCTCCCGCCACCAGCGCCATCACATCGCGGTGCATGGCCGGCGACACCGGGCACGTGAAGTCGGTGGTGCGGCACGTGTACACGTCGAGGTTGCACCCGCACATGCAGTGGATGCGGTGCTCGAGCGCGTCCCGCGCGTCGGTCGTCATCGACGGGGTGGACGACTTGGCGGGGAGCCGCACGGGGCGATAGCGCCCCTCGTCCATCGGCACGTTGGCCGCCCCCGTCCCCTGCGTCGCCTGCTGCGCCGCGAGCCGCGCGGGAAGCGCGGCCACCGCGACGCTCGCCGCGAGCCGGCCGAGAAACTGGCGCCGGTCCATTGTCATACGTCTACTCCCGTCATGCGCCGGCCCGGGCCCGCTCGTGCTGCGGCTCGAGCACGGTGGCGTACCCCGCCTGCGCCTTTCGCCGCTCGGCCTGCGGCCACGTCACGATCAACCCGCCGATCGCCATGATCAGCCCGCCGTACCACACCCACCAGACGAGCGGGTTGAACGTGATCCGCATCTCCGCCGTGTCGTCCCCCGTCGTCCCCGCGAGCACGACGTACACGTCCTGCCGCAGCCCGCTCATGATCCCGACTTCGGTCGACGGCTCGAAAGTGAAGTTCTTGTTGCTGTCGATGTACTGCCGCTTCTCGCTCTTGATCACGCCGACGTGCTTCCCGTTCCGCCACGTCTCGAGCAGCACGGCGGTCGTGAGGCGGTTGAGCTCCTCGTACTGCGAGACTCCCTGGCTCACGAAGCGCCAGTGGTTCCCGTAGGGGTCCACGGCCTCGTACGACTGCCCCCCCTTGAGGGTGACGTCGAGCTCCTTCTTGAACGCGAGCCCGGCGAACGCGGCGAACAACACCACGACCCCGACGTGCACGATGTAGCCGCCGTAGCGCCGGCGGTTGCGCACCACGAGGCGGAAGAGGGCGACGGGGAACGACTCGCCGTACATGCGGTGCCGCGCGACGATCCCCTTCTGGAACTCCTGGATGATCGTGGCCAGCACGAAGCCGCCGAGCGCGTAGGCGATGATCGCGTGCACCGCGCGCATCCCGAGCGCGACCACGAGCGCCCCCACGACGATCCCGATCACGACCGGCCCAGTGAACTGTCGCTTGAGGTTCGGCACCGAGGCGCGCCGCCAGGCGATGAGCGGCCCGATCCCGGTGAGCGCGAGCAGCGCCAGCCCGAGCGGGATGTTCACCTGGTTGAAGAACGGCGGCCCCACCGTGATCTTCGTCCCGCGCACGGCCTCGCTCAGGATGGGGAAGAGCGTCCCCCACAGGATGGAGAACGCGATCCCGACGAGGAGCAGGTTGTTGAAGAGGAAGCTCGCCTCGCGACTCACCATGCTCTCCAGCTCCGCCCGCGCCTCGAGGTCGCGGAGCCGCGTGGCCACGAGGTACGCGGAGACGGCGATCGCCAGCACCAGGAACGCGAGGAACCAGTAGCCGACCGACGACTGCGCGAACGCATGCACGCTCGAGATCACCCCGCTCCGGGTGATGAACGTCCCGAGGATCGCCAGCAGGAACGCGGACACGACGAGCGTCACGTTCCACTTGCGGAGCATCCCGCGCTTCTCCTGCACCATGATCGAGTGCAGGAACGCCGTGTTCACGAGCCACGGGAGGAACGACGCGTTCTCGACCGGGTCCCACGCCCAGTAGCCTCCCCACCCGAGCTCGACGTACGCCCACCACATCCCGATGATGATCCCGACGGTGTTGAAGAACCACGCCACGAGCACCCACCGCCGCACGGAGGTGAGCCATTCGTTGTCCAGCCGCCGCGTGATGAGGGCGGCGACGGCGTAGGCGAAGGGGATCGCGGTGGCGACGTAGCCGAGGTAGAGGTTCGGCGGGTGCGCGGCCATCCCGGGGTTCTGGAGCTGCGGGTTCATCCCGCGCCCGTCGAGCGGGATGAAGTCGAGCCGCTCGTACGGGTTGGCGCCGAAGCAGAGGGTGAGGATGAAGAAGAGCGCGATGGCCGAGAGCGTGGGCACCACCCACGGCATCAGCTCGCGGTTGCTCTTCCGCCCGGTGTACACCGCGATCGCCGAGTAGAGCGAGAGGATCAGCGCCCAGAAGAGGAGCGAGCCTGCCTGCCCCGCCCAGAAGGCGGTGAGCTTGTACGGCGTCGGCAGGTTCGCGCTCGTGAAGGAGGCGACGAAGCGGAAGGAAAAGTCGGAGGTGACGAGAGCGGTCCACAGCCCGAGCGAGGCGAGCACGATGAAGCCGCACATCGCGTACAGTGCCCGCTCGCCGCTCGCCTGGAGCTCCGTGCGCCCCGTGTACGCCCCGGCAAACCCGGCCGTCGTCCCCCAGGCCGCCATGAGGAGGGCGACCCAGAGCGACAGCTCACCGATGAGAATCATGTGCGCGACGCGGCCGGGGCGGGCGAGGCGGTCCGGTATCCGGGCGTGCTCTGGTATTTCTTGGGCGCGTCCTCATAGCGCGACGCGCACTTGGCCAGCACGGTCGTCGCGCGGAAGGTGCCATCGTGCGCGAGGCGCCCCTCGAGCACCACGTCGACGCCGTCGGTGAAGGTGTCCGGCGCGATGCCGTGATAGGTCACGGGGTAGGTCCGCGCGCCGTCGGTCACGGCAAAGCGCAGGGACCGTCCATCGGGGTCGCGCACGATGGAGCCCGGCACGACCTGCGCGCCCACCTTCACTCCGGTCTCATAGAACGACGGATCGGCGCTCACTTTGGCCGCGAGCTCGGTCGGGGTGAGATAGTACGTCCCCGTCTCCTTGATCGAGCTGGCCATGAGATAGCCGGCCGTGCCCAGCACCAGCGCTCCACCGATCAGAAACTTCGTACGTGGTTTCACCATAGTCTGGTCTACTCGCTCCTGCACTGCGCGCGGGCTACTTCTGCTGCTGCGGCTCGCGCGGGCGCGCCGCCTCGCGACGCACGTGCGCCATGATGGCCTCGAGCTCCGCTTCCGCCTGCGCCCGCTCTTCCGGGCTCCACGCCGACGTGCGGCGGCTCAGCTCGCGCACACGCTCCAGCATCTCGTTCACGAGCGCACGCAGCACCTCGTTCGAGCGGCGCTCCTCGATGATCTCTCCCTTCTTCACAGGCGCGGCGGCGGGCTTCGGTGCGGATTCGCTCATGGGCTACCCCGGCGGGAAAGGGGTCGATCGGCCAGCTCGGCGCAGCATGGGGAACAGGCCCAATATAGGCCGCCGCGCAGGCGCCGAGAAGCGTTCGCCGTCCGTGTGCGTCGAAGCGTGCGCCGTCCATACGTCTCCACCTGTCTCCGTTCAGCGCGCCTGTTCGAGGATCGCCGCCGCCGCGGCGCCCCCGGCCAGGTCCCACGACAGGTCGCGCACGCTGAACGGTTCGCCGGCCTGCCGGTCGTGCACCTCCTTGCCGATCCCCGCCGCCAGCGTGACCGCCGAGGCGGCGACGAGCGCGGGGTCGCGCCCCACGCGCGCGGTCCGCAGCGCCGCGTAGCTCACGCTCTCCACGAACGCCGACAGGAAGAAGTGCTTGATCTTGTCGGCCCCGAACCAGCGGTCCCCCGCGGCGTGATCTCCCGCCGGGTGCAGCGAGAGCGAGAGCGCGAGCATGAGCGCGCGCATCACGCGCTCCGCCGCGCGTGGCCGCGGCGCGCCGCGCTCGTCACCCCGAGCCGCGCCAGCTCGTCGCCGAGCCGCGCGAGCGCGCGGTCGAGCAGCGCGCGGTTCGCCGGACGGTTCACCCAGCTGCTCGCCCCCGACGGGTGCGGGAGCGGGATCGCCAGGGAAGAACCGCCCACGTGCTCCACCTGGTGCGCCCCTCCCACCAGCTCGCTCAGCGGGCGCGTATCGAGAAAGGCATCGATCGCCAGCCGCCCGACCAGGATGAGGAGCGCCGGCCGGATCAGCCGCAGCTCCGCGTCGAGCCACCTCCTGCACATCTCGCGCTCACGCGGCGACGGGACGCGGTCTCCCCGCCCCGAGGGGCTGGGCCCGGGGTAGCACCGCGTGATCGCGGCGATGTAGACGCGCTCGCGGAACGTCCCCTCGTCCACCCCGGCGCGCTCGAGCCAGCGGAAGAGCGTCTTCCCCGCGCGCCCGGCGAAGGGGCGCCGGCTGGCGATCTCCACCTTCCCCGGCGCCTGCCCGATGAGCATCGCCCGCGGCGCGCGCGCCTCGGAGAGGATCGGGACCACGGCGGGGTCCTCGAGCGCGCACCGCCGGCACGCGGCGAGCTGGGCGCAGTGCGCCTCCAGCCGTTCGGCGAGCGACGCGCGGCTCACCCGCGGTCCCTCGCCCACGCGAGCGCGGCGCGGACCGCGCGTGCCCACTCGAGCGCGCCATCGCGCGCCGCCCGCGCGCCCGGGCCGGGCGCGAATCGCTGGAAGGTGCGCGTGGCGAGGAACGCCTCCGCGCTCCCCCAGACGCCCGCCGCGATCCCGGCCAGGCCGGCCGCGCCCAGCGCGGTCGTCTCCGCCATGTCCGGACGCTCCACCGGGATCCCCAGCACGTCCGCCTGAAACTGCATCAGCCAGCCGTTCTCCGTCGCGCCCCCGTCGACGCGCAGCCACTCGAAGCGCGCGCCGCTCCGCTCCTGCATCAGCGCCACCACGTCGGCCGTGGAGTACGCCATCGCCTCGAGCGCCGCGCGCGCCAGGTGCGCCCGCGTGGTCCCGCGCGTGAGCCCGACGATCGTCCCGCGCGCCGCGGGCTCCCAGTGCGGCGCGCCGAGCCCGACGAGCGCCGGCACGAAGTACACGCCGTCGGTGGAGGTGATCCCGCGCGCCAGGTCCTCGGTCTCCCCCGCCGTCGCGATGATCCCGAGCCCGTCGCGGAGCCACTGCACCGCCGCGCCGGCGATGAAGATCGCCCCCTCGATCGCGTACACCGGCTCCCCCCGCGGGCCGCAGGCCACGGTCGTGAGGAGCCCGCCCCCGGGCGCGGCGCGGGTCGCGCCGGTGTTGAGGAGGAGGAACGCGCCGGTGCCGTACGTGTTCTTCCCTTCCCCGGGGTGCCAGCACCCCTGGCCGAACAGCGCCGCCTGCTGGTCCCCCGCGATCCCGAGGATCGGGATGCGCGCGCCCACCATCTCCGGCGTGGTGACGCCGAACTCTCCGCTCGACGGGCGCACCTCCGGCAGCACGCACGGCGGCACGTGGAAGAGCCGGCACAGCTCCTTGTCCCACGCCATCGCGCCGATGTCGAACAGCATGGTGCGCGAGGCGTTGGTCGGCTCGGTCGCGTGCACGCGTCCGCCGGTGAGCTGCCACACGAGCCAACTGTCCACCGTGCCGGCGAGCAGCTCGCCGCGCGCCGCGCGCGCGCCCACGCCGTCGCGCGCGAGCAGGTGCTCGAGCTTGGTGGCGGAGAAGTACGGGTCGATGACCAGCCCGGTACGGTCGGCGATCGCCTGCGACTCGGCCGCGAGCTCCGCGCAGCGCGCCGCGGTCCGCCGGTCCTGCCACACGATCGCGCGCCCCACCGGCTCACCCGTCGCACGGTCCCAGAGCAGCACCGTCTCGCGCTGGTTCGTGATCCCGATCGCCACCGGCGTCGCACGCGCCGCGGCCATCGCCGCGCGCGCCGCCTCGAGCGTGCACCGCAGGAGATCGTACGCGTCGTGCTCCACCCAACCGGGCTCCGGGTAGTGCTGCGGGATCTCGCGATAGCCGCGCCCCGCGACGCGTCCGTCTTCCCCCACCATGAGGCAGGTCGAGCCCGTGGTGCCCTGGTCGATGGCGAGGACGTATCTCATGGCGTGCGGAAGTCGAAAGGAGGGCGATGAACCCCGCGGTCCGTGATGATCGCGGTGATCAGCTCCGCCGGTGTCACGTCGAACGCCGGATTCTCCACGGGGACCCCCTCGGGGACGGTGAGCCGCCCCATCCCGCGGGCGACCTCGTCCCGGCCGCGCTCCTCGATGACGCCCTCGGCGCCGCGCGCGAGCGCGGGATCGAGCGTCGACGCAGGGGCGGCGACGTAGAACGGGATCCCATGATGGCGCGCCAGCACCGCGAGCGCGTACGTCCCGACCTTGTTGGCCACGTCGCCGTTGGCGGCGATCCGGTCCGCGCCGACGAGCACGACGTCCACGCGCCCCGCGCGCATGAGGCTCCCCGCGGCGCCGTCGACGATCACGCGCACCGGGATCCCCGCGCGCGCGAGCTCCCACGCGGTGAGGCGGCTCCCCTGCAGGAGCGGGCGCGTCTCATCGGCATAGACCTCCACGCGGCGCCCCTGCTCCGCGGCGAGGTAGACCGGCGCGAGCGCGGTCCCGGTCCCCGACGTCGCGAGCGCGCCCGCGTTGCAGTGCGTGAGCACGCGCGCGCCGTCAGGGAGGAGCGCGAGCCCGTGCTCGCCGATGCGCCGGCACATGGCGCGGTCCTCCTCGAGGATGCGCGTGGCCTCGTCGCGCATGGCGGCGAGCACCGCGCCCGCGTCGCCGGTCGTGCGCTCCATGCGGGCGATCACGCGCCGCACGGCCCACGACAGGTTGACGGCGGTGGGGCGGGTCGCCTCGATGCGCGCCGCGTGCGCACGCGCCCGCTCGACCAACTGCTCCCGCGCGGCACCGCGGCACGCGCCGAGCG
>JADGGM010000055.1 GCA_019689955.1 Gemmatimonadaceae bacterium | reverse complement strand
AGCGCGACGAGCGCGACGAGCGCGGCGACCAGCTCGAGCACCCACGCCCGCCCCCACAGCGTCGCCGTGACCATGCCGCGCAGGAGCTGGCCGTCCCACGCGTCCTCCGCCCCCAGCACGGCGTACGACTGCGCCACCAGGCGCGCTCCCGTCGCGGCCACGAGCACGAACGCCGCGCCGAGCGCCGCGCTCCGCGCCCCCCGCTCGGCCCGCGCCATGAGCGCCGTGACGCCGATCGTCTGCCGCGCCACGCGCGGGACCACCACGCGCGCAAAGATGAACGCGCCGGCCATAGTGACGAGCGCGGCGTATCCAACCCACCGGACCACGACGTATGCGGGGGAGGTGACGGAGAGCTCCTGCAGATCGCACCTCCTCGGCTGGAGTCCGTGAAAAAGGCCTGATGGGAGGGGTCCACCAGGCCATCCGCCGCATCATCGGCGAGAGTGGAGCGTGCGAGGCTCGAACTCGCGACCTTTCGGTTGCAAACCGAATGCTCTCCCAACTGAGCTAACGCCCCAATGGGCATAAGATACGACGGGCGGAAGATCGATGGAAGCGGGCGCCGGTGCACGACTTTCGCGTTATGTTTCGGCGTCGCCTTTCACGAGCGTCGAATGACTACCTCCCAGAGCGCCACTCCCGAGGCGGCCCGCGCGGCGCAACACGTGACGGTGCGGTGCCAGTTCTGCCAGACCTGGAACCGCGTCATCGCCGCCCGCGCGTCGGACCGCCCGAAGTGCGGCAAGTGCGGCCGCCCCCTCCTCCTCGACCGCCCCGTCCCGCTGGGTGATGAGGAGTTCGCCCGGACCATCGCCGATTCCGAGATCCCGGTGCTGGTCGATTTCTACGCCGACTGGTGCGCCCCCTGCAAAATGATGGCGCCCGCGGTCGACGAGCTCGCCGGCCGCTACCAGGGGCGCGCCCTCGTGGCGAAGGTCAACACCGACCTCGCCCAGAGCACCGCGGCCGCGTTCGACATCCGCGGGATCCCCACCACCATCGTCTTCCGCGACGGCAAGGAGGTCGCCCGCCAGACGGGGGCCGTCCCGGCCCGGGCGCTCGAGGAGCTCCTCCAGAAGGCGCTCTGACCGCGCCGGATGACGAACGCGGGAGGAAGCCAGACCATCCGGCCTCCTCCCGCGCGTCACGTCGTGCGGTACGTCCCCTACTCGTGCGCCGGGAGCGGCTCCATCGTGTCGGGGTTCACGGGCACCTGGACCTCGTCGCGGTGCGGCGACGTCATGAGCATCACGCGCATGCGCGGGAAGGCGTCCATGAAGGCGCGGTAGCAGAGCCCCCAGAGCCCGATGTAGCCGAGCGTCACCCCGATCTCCCACACGCCGAAGGGCGCGGTGGTCGAGCGATAGTAGAGCGAGGGGTAGACCTCCACGTAGCGCAGGAGCCAGAGCCCCACCACGCACCCCGCCGCGAAGACGAGGAACGTCGGGAGGTACACCTTCGCCGCCCGCGAGAGGAGGCCGAAGAACGGGATCACGAACACGAGGATCACGACCGCGATCGTGGCCGGGGTCCACGGCTGGATGAGGCGCAGGTGGAACCAGTGCGTCTCTTCCGGCATGTTGCCGTACCAGATCACGAGGTACTGGGCGAAGGTGAGGTAGCCCCAGAACACCGTGAAGGCGAAGCACAGCTTCCCGAGGTCATGGAAGTGGTGCTCGGTGATGTAGTCCTCGGCCTTGAGGTACCGCCGCCACCACATCGTGAGCAGGGACCACGACATCAGCGCGGCCAGCCACCCCCCCATGTAGAACCACCATCCGTACATGGTGCTCTGGAAGTACATGTCCAGCGACATGGAGAGGTCCCACGCGTACATGAGGTACGCGAAGTTGAACAGCACGCAGAGCCAGACGGCGAGCTTCCCCTGCAGCGAGTGCGTGGAGTGGATCTCGCGGCGTTCGTCGCGGAAGCCGCGGCGCATGCGCTCGCGGAGCCCGCGCGCCCAGGACGCTCCGGCCTCGGGGACGATCCCCACGTCGAGGCGCACCGACGTGTAGACGTACCAGAGGCTCAACGCGGTGAGGATCGCGAAGGCGATGAGCTCGCGCGTCACCAGGAAGCCGGTGCCGAGGTAGACGCGCTTCTCCGGGATCGGCGCCCCGTGCTCGACCCAGGGGAAGATGTGCCTCGAGCCGAGCAGGATCAGCACGAGGAGGAGGAACGCGACCGGGAGGAAGGCGACGTACCCCTCGAGGAAGCGGACGATGGGGCGCGACCAGCGCGCGGTGGTGATGCGCTGCACGGCCACGAACACCACGCCGGCCTGCGACATGGTGGCGAAGAAGAGCCAGTTGAAGTGCAGCGCGCGCCAGACGCGGTCCTGGCCCATGAAGGCGCCGATGATGAAGACGGCGGCGCCGATGAGGGCGAGGGCCGCGCTCACGACCGTGACGGCGCGCGGCATGGGCCGCGCGGTGGCCGCGACCACGTCCTCGCGGACGGGAGTGTCGATGTGGTGGCTGCTCACGGGCGAGCTCCGTTCGGTGCGGCAGCGGCGCTCGGCGCCGCGTGGTGCGTCGTGTCGGTCGAGGAGGCCGGTGCGGCGGACGCGCCGCCTTCAGTCATGGCCATGCGCGCGGCCATGTCCTCCGGGCGGTAGGGCGCCGGACGCGTCGGCGCGGTGCGCGTGGCGCCGGGGACGGTCTTCCCGTTCTCGCCGGGGTACCCGGCCGGGGAGGTGTCGGCCACCACGCCGGGGATCTTCCCCTGCAGCGCGCGGACGTAGTTCACCACGTCCCAGCGGTCCATGTCCTCGATGCGGTCGTACGTGGGCATCATGCCGCGACCGTTGCGGATCATGCCGTAGATGTAGCCGTCGGTCCGGTTCTGCGTGACCGGCGTGAGGAGGCTCGGCGCCGGGACGCCGTAGCGCACGGCCGGCCCGCCCCCGCCCCCGTTCGCGCCGTGGCACACGGCGCAGTTGATCTGGTAGTACTTGCGCCCGTTGTCGAGCGACGCCGCGGTCGGCGGCGTCGGGTTCTTGAGCCCCGACATCGAGTCGATCGTCGCGATCGTCGGCGGCGCGTTCGGCGCCCACGTCACGCTCCCGTAGTGGGAGACGACGTACGCCGGCACCGGGTCCCCGGTGATCGGCACGGAGAACTCCGGGTTCCCGCGGAACGGCGTCGTGTCGTTCCCCGCCATCTGCTCCTGCCACGGCTTGATCTTCGGCTGGCGCTTGAAGTCGGTGAACCACGAGCACGCGCCGAGGAGGAGCGGGAGGAGGACGGCGCCCGAGCGGATCGCGTGACGCACGGACGGGCGCACGCGGTGGTCAGCTCTCACTGCGCACCTCCGCGCCCAGCTTCCGCATGGTGTCCGCCACATCGCGCTGGCGCTCGGGCGGGCACTCCACCCACACCCCGAAGTCGCCGTCGCTGAAGCGCGGGTCGTACCCAACCGTCATCGTGATCCTCGGAAAGCGTGCGTTGGCAAAGAGGCCGGCCACGGTCGCGAGGGAGCCGATCAGCACCATCAGCTCGAAGCTGATGATCGTGTACGGGATCCACGACGGCACCGCCTTCCCGCCGACGACGAGGGGCCAGTAGTCGGAGATCCAGATCGGGATCCAGTAGCCGAAGCTCGCGCCGAGGAGCCCGCCGATGAGCGTGAAGCGGCGCACGACGCTCGGGCCGTGGTCGAGCGCGTGCTCCAGCTCGTGGCGCGGCGCCGGCGAGTACACCGTCATGTCGCCCGCGCGCAGCTTCCGCAGCGCGTGGATCGCTTCGACCGTCGAGTCGAGCGTGCGAAATACCCCGACAATGCCTTGCATCAGTCGCGCTCCCCCGGCGTTTCCGGAAGGTACTCGGGATGCATCCCCTCCACGTCCACGCGGTCCGGGCTGGGCTCGGGCACGCCGAACGGCGGGTGCGTCGTCGTCAGACGCGGCGGGACGATCTCCTTCACCTCGGCGATGGCGACGACCGGGAGGTTCTTGATGAACAGGAGGAACCACATCGAGAACCAGCCGAAGCTGCCGAGCAGGATCGCCCAGTCGATGTAGGTCGGCGCATACGCGGTCCACTGCCACGGCTCGAACTCGTGCGAGAGCGAGGGCTCGAAGATCACGAACCGCTCGAACCACATCCCGAGGTTGATGAAGATCGACAGGATGAAGAGCCAGGTCGTGTGACGGCGCAGCTTCTGCGAGAAGAGCGTGAGCGGGAGGACGCAGTTGCAGATCAGCATGATCCACGCGGCCCACCACCACTGCCCGAACACGCGGGTGTACCAGAACGAGTGCTCGACCTCGCTCCCGCCGTACCACCCGATGAAGAACTCGGTGAGGTACGCGGTGCCGACGACGAGCGAGGTGAAGAGGCAGAGCTTCGCCGCGGCGTCGAGGTGGTTGATCGTCACGTAATGCTTGAGCCCGAACCACCGGCGGAGCGGGATGATGATCGTGAACACCATCCCGATCCCGGAGAAGATCGCGCCAGCCACGAAGTACGGGGCGAAGAGCGTGGCGTGCCACCCCGGCACCAGCGACATCGCGAAGTCGAACGACACCACCGAGTGCACGGAGAGCACGAGGGGGGTCGAGAACGCCGCGAGGAAGAGATAGGCGCGGGCGAAGTGGCGCCACTCACGGTCGGAGTTGCGCCAGCCGAGGGAAAGGACGCTGTAGAGCCGCTTCCGCACCGGGTGCGTCTCCCGGTCGCGCATCGCGGCGAGGTCCGGGATGAGGCCGATGTACAGGAAGGTGGTCGACACCGTGAGGTACGTGAGAATGGCGAACACGTCCCACACGAGCGGGCTCTTGAACTGGGGCCAGATGAGGCGCCAGTTGGGGTACGGGATGAGGTAGAAGAACTTCCACGGGCGCCCGAGGTGCAGGATCGGGAAGAGCCCGGCCGTCATGACGGCGAAGACGGTCATGGCCTCCGCGCACCGGTAGATCGTGGTGCGGAAGCCGGCCCGGAAGAGATACAGGATCGCCGAGATGAGCGTCCCCGCGTGCCCGATACCGACCCAGAACACGAAGGTGACGATGTACACGCCCCACATGACGGGGGGGGTGTACCCCGCCACGCCGAGGCCCATGTAGATCTGCCACATCCACGCGGCGGCGCCGATGAGCAGGCAGAGGATCGCCACCGAGAGCCCCGCGAACCACGCCTTGGTGGGGCGGAGGGTGCCGATGATGTCGTCGTTGACCTGCTCGTAGCTCGCGACCGCGGGGAGCTGCCGGTTCGCCGAGGCGATGTTGGGCCCCAGACCGAGATCCGCGGACGGCTCTGCGACTGTCGCCATACGCGCCTCTACGCTCCGGCCGGCGCCGCGGGCGCCGGGTGATTGACCTTCTTCAAGTAGACCACCGCCGGGAAAGTGTTGAGCATCTCGTGGAACACGTGGTAGGCGCGCCGATCCTGCGCCATCCGCGCCACGGACCACTGTTCGTCGGCCGCATCGCCGAAGACGATCGCCTTGGACGGACACGCCTGCGCGCACGCGGTCGTGAACTCATCCGGCCGAACGGGGCGGTTCTCCATCTTCGCGCGGTGCTCGGCCTCGCGAATGCGCTGCACGCAGAACGTGCACTTCTCCATCACCCCCTTGCCACGCACGGTGACATCGGGGTTGAGCTGCCAGCTCATGCGCTCCGGCCACGCGTACTGCGGGCGCGCCGGTTCGCCGTAGCCGAACCAGTTGAAGTAGCGAACCTTGTACGGGCAGTTGTTCGAGCAGTAGCGCGTGCCGACGCACCGGTTGTACACCTGGACGTTGAGCCCGTCCGGGGCGTGGTACGTCGCGTACACGGGGCAGACGGGCTCGCACGGCGCGTTCCCGCACTGCTGGCAGAGCATCGGGACGAACCGCGCCTCGAAGTCGCCGCCGTCTTCCCCACCCTCCCAGTAGCGCTCGAGACGAATCCAGTTCATCTCGCGCCCCTTGAGGATGTTCCCGCCGGGGACGCCGTGCAGGAAGGCGGTGTGCACCTCCTGGTACGGCGCGCCGACGGTGGGGATGTTGTTCTCCGCGTAGCACGCGGTGACGCACGCGGAGCACCCGGTGCAGCGCGCGAGGTCGATGGTCATCGCCCACCGCCGCTGGGCCATCTGGCTCCAGTGGTCGGGGGCGTACATCCCCTTCTCCTTGCGCTTCACCGAGCTCCCGATCTCGCCGGTCGCATCGCTCGCCAGCGGGGAGCGGAGCCCGGGGAGGTAGGCGTGCGACGCATCGCCCGGCATCTCCTCGTGCTCTTCCTGCTCCGTGCCGAGCTTCCCGAGCTCGTCGACCGACACCGCCTGCGCGATCCCGCGCCCGTGCTGCCGCGCGGAGCCTTCGGTGGTGACGAGCGGGGTGAACGTCCCGACCTTGGTGAGCTTCACCTTGGTCGCGGTCCACACGAAGCCGCCCGACCGGGGATCGAAGCCCACCGGGAGGAGCGCGCCGGGGTTCACGCCGACGTTCTGCGCGTAGCGGCCGTAGGCGGTGTGCCCCCGGCCGAACGCCATGGCCACGGTGTCGGCCTGGATCCCCATGTACACGTACGCGGGGGCCTCGACGGCGCCCTGCGGCGTCTCGAGCCTGAGGACGTCGCCGGAGTCGATGCCCAGGCGCTGCGCGGTCTTCTGGTTCACCTCGATCCACGACTGCCAGCAGATCTTGGTGACGGGGTCAGGGAGCTCCTGGAGCCACGGCTTGTTCGCGCCGCTCCCGTCGCCGAGGATGGGCGAGGGGTAGACGACGAGGTAGAAGTCGCCCGTGGTCTGATCGATCGGTGTGGCGGGCTTGGCCACGGTCACCGGCGCACGGCGCGCGGCGGGGCGCTCGACCGTCCCGCTCCCGATCCCCTTCTGCAACGACGCGGTGAACGCGTCGGTGCCGCCGGGGTGGTTGGCGATGAGCCAGCGCATGTAGTTGGGCGCCGTGAACTGCGCGGCCGCCTTGGGGCTCCCCTTGGCGAGCTGGAGGAGCACGTCGGCGGTCTGCCGCGTGTCGTACACGGGGTCCATCCCCGGCTGCTGCATCGAGAGCACGTTCGGGATCGGCTGCGCGTCGCCCCACGACTCGATCGGGTGATGGTCGGGGAGGATGAGGTCGCACAGCTCCGACGTCTCGTCAGGATAGCTCGAGAAGCTGACCTTGAACGGCACCTTGGCGATCGCTTCGGCGACGCGCGCGGCGGCGGGCATCATGAACGCCGGGTTGAGCCCGCGCACCATGAGGAGCTGCACCTCGCCGCTCCGCATCCGCTCGATCGCCGCGGCCACCTCGGCCGCGGGGGTGATCCCCTCGAAGCTCGTGATCGGCTGCGACGGGAGCACCGTGGTGCCGACGTTGCCGAGCTGCTGGTTGAGCGCGTTGACGGCGAGGGCGAGCTCGGTGCCGTTCGCGCCGGAGCCGCCGGCGAGGAGGAGGCTCGGCTTGGCGGCCCGGATCTCATCGGCGAGCGCCTGGAGGACGGCGGCGCTGACGCCGCTGGCCTGCGCGGCCTGCTCGATGGAGCCGGTGCCGCGGATCGCGTTCACGATCGCCAGCTCGGAGCCGGGCTTGCACGCGATCCACTGGTCCGCGTTGCACCCGGTGAGGGAGCGGCGCGGGCCGACGTACACGAAGCGCGGCGCCCCCTCGAGCTTGGCGCGCGCGTCGGCGAAGTCGAGCTGCTGCGGGACGCTCGCGCCCCACGTCTCCAGGAAGTCAGCGCCGAAGGAGACGATCAGGCGCGCGGCCGAGAACGACAGCGACGGCCACGCCACGCCGTACGACTGGTGGTTCGCCTCGAGCACAGCGTGGTCGGCGAGCGGGTCCACGCTCAGGTGCGCCGGCATCCCGAACGCCGCGAGCCACCGGTCGAGGAAGGCGGGGAAGCTCCCGCTCTCGTGGCGGTTGAGGAACACCGCGCTCCCCGCTTGCCCGCGGCTCTGCAGCTCGCCCAGTCGCTGGCTCAGGAGCTGGAGCGCCTGGTCCCACGTGGCCGGCTCGAGCTTCCCGTTGCGGCGGATCATGGGGCCGCGGTAGCGGTCGGGGTTGTAGAGCCCCTGCACGGCGGCCTGCCCGCGCGCGCAGAGCGCGCCCCGGTTCAGCGGGTGGTCGGGGTTCCCCTCGAGCTTGAAGGTCCGCCCGTCGCGCGTCTCGAGGAGGACGCCGCACCCGGCCGAGCACTCACGGCAGGTCGACGCATAGTAGTTGGAGACGCCTGGGACGGTCTCATCGGGCTGAGTCAGGTACGGGATCAGCTTCTCGACGCGATCCGAGCTGCACCCGATCGCCGCCGTGGTGGCCGTCCCCGCCCCGAGAATCTTCAGGAATTCGCGCCGGCGGACGCCGGACTGCGCCGGATTCTCACTCATTCAAGATGTCGTCCTAGTAGTGACAGACGCTGCAATCGTAGCGGGCCTTCCACGCCGGGTTCACGTTCCCCACGTGGCAGTTGACGCACCACCCCATGTTGAGCGAGGCGTACTGGTAGACGCGGGTCATCTTCTGCACCGGCCCGTGGCAGGTCTGGCAGGTGACGCCAGCGTTGACGTGCCGCATGTGCGGGAAGTTCACGTAGTCCGGGAGGTAGTGGACGCGGACCCACGGCACGGGCTGTTTCTTCTTCCAGTAGTTCGTGAGCGTCGTGATCCCCTCGCTCACGCGCGCCGGCCGTCCATTCATCGCCGGGCGGTTCGGGCCGACGACGAGGTGGCACCCCATGCAGGTGCTCATCGCGGGGAGCCCCGGATCGGTGGACTTGTTGGCGGCGAAGTGACAGTAGAGGCAGTTCATCCCAAGCGTCTGCACGTGCGTGGGATGCGGGAAGGCGATCGGCTGGACGGGGGCTCGTCCTTGTGGTGAGGAGGCCGCCGAGTATCCCCAGGCGCCTCGTTCCGTGATCACCGTGTCGGGCGCTTGCTGCTGCTGTTGCTGCTGCATCGCGCCGGTGTAGGCCGACAAGAGCGCGGCGACCGCCGCCAGGGCCACGAGCCCCGGGATGATCGCCCACTTCCTCCTCTGTGTCATTGCGACCCTGAGAGATGTGAGGGCGAAATTCGCTCCATTTGTGAAGATTTTCACAAATCGAGCGCAACGGCCGGGAATTTGTTTCGACACCTCGCCCGGCGCAAGGGGACCACTAGGAGACATCACCCACTCTGCACGACTTCCGCGCCCGCCAACTGCGCGTCGCGCAGCTCATCCGGAAGCAGCTCGAGGTTGGCCCGCGGGGTCTGCGTCAGCCGCAGGGGCCAGCCGCTCCCATAGACGAAGCGATGGGGGCCGACGGTACGAAACAGGTGCGCGAGGTCGTCGTCCGGCGGACCCCAGATCCATGAGATGTCCCACCAGACACGCGAGCGCTCCTCGGGGGTGAGCCCCCAGTGGACTTCCTCGACGAGCGCCCGCCCGGCCGCGGTGACGAGCACGCGGACGCGGGGGCTCGCGCGGACGATGGCACGAATCGTTGCACCGGGGAGGTCCCCGGCGGTATCCAGCCAGTGTCGCTGCCGCGCGTCCTCGAAACGCGTGGTGAGGACGAGCGGGAGGCCGCGCGCGCCACACGCCTCCGCGAGCTCGGCCAGCGCGGGGTCGTGCGGCCCCATCCCCCACTGCGGCGGGTAGGCGCGCACGGCCACGGCGCCCCGGGCGGCGACCTGGTCCAGCGCCTCCTCCCACTTGGGCCACCCCGGACGGATGGCCGGGACGGGGTGCAGCACGGCGCGGTGCGGCTCGAGCGCGGCGAAGAGCGCATCGTTCCCGGCGTACGGATCGCGATAGTACGCCGACGGGAGGTGCCCGACCCAGGCGCCGGCGATCCCCTCGCGCTCCAGCACGCGCACGAGCACCTCGGGCTCGGGGTGCGGGATGTGGCGGAAGGGGAACCCGCCGATGTACGTGTGGACGTCGATGATCCCGTTCACGCGATGGCTCCGGCGGAGGCGCGCCGCGGGGAGG
>JADGGM010000054.1 GCA_019689955.1 Gemmatimonadaceae bacterium | reverse complement strand
CACCCGGCCCGAGGCCGTACCGGATCACGCCGTTCCGCCCTCGCCCCCGCCCGCGCCTGCGGCGCGCCCGCGGTGGCATGCGTGGACGGGCGCGCACCGCTCCTCTGTGGGGAGGATCGCGGCCGTGCTCGCGACCGTTGCCGTGGGCGCGCTCTGGTGGCTCGCGGCACGCGAGGAGCCGCCGGCGCCGGCCCCGGCGCCCATGCGGGAGATCGCGACCCAGCGCGGGCAGTTGGCCGACGTGTACCTGAGCGACGGGACGCACGTCCTCCTCGGCGTCGCGAGCCGTCTGCGCTTCGCCGCGCCGCTCGGCGCCACCTCGCGCGACGTGTACCTCGATGGCGAGGCCGTGTTCGAAGTGACCCCCGACACGCAGGCGCCCTTCATCGTGCACACGAGCCACGGGATCGCGCGCGACGTGGGGACGCGCTTCGACGTGCGCGCGTACCCGGGCGACACCACGACCACGGTGGTGGTCGCCGAAGGGCGCGTGCTCCTCGCGCCGCACGCCGACAGCGCGGGCGCGGTGCTCGACGCGGGCGATCTCGGCCAGGTCGGCGCCGCGGCGGCGGTGCGCACGCGGCACGGCGTCGCGGTGGACCGGTACTTCGCCTGGACCGACCGGCAGCTCGTCTTCACCGACGTCCCCCTGCGGGACGTCCTCCCGCAGCTCAGCCGCTGGTACGACCTCGAGTTCCGCCTCGGCGACGCCTCGCTCGCGAACCGTCGCCTCACGGCCACGCTCACCTCGGAATCGCTTCCGGAGCTGCTGCGCGGCCTCGCCCTTACCGTGGAAGTGCGCGCCGAGCGACACGGGCGCGTCGTCACGCTCTTCCCCAAGCCTCCTCGAAGCTGACGGGTCATGCCGACCCCGTTCCGCACGCACACGCTCCCTCGGAGGAACGTCATGCGATCACCTGGTATGTCGTGGTTGATAGCTCTGCTCGTGCTCCTCGCCGCGCCGGCCGCCGGCGCGCAGCAATGGCCCGATACCCAGCCCACCGTGCACGGCCCGCGATTCCTCCTCGCGTCGTCGTCCAGCCCCGTCCCGGTGGACGTCCGGCGCGTCGCCGTGCTGCGCCGGCGCATCGCGCTCGATCTGCCGGACGCCTCGCTCGACGAGGCACTCGCGGCGATCACGGCGCAGTCGGGGCTTCGCTTCATGTACAGCAACGACGTGATGCGGCCGAGCGGGCGCGTGCACATCCGGGCGCAGGAGATCACCGTCGCCGCCGCGCTCACGGAAGTGCTCATGGACGCCGGTGTGGACGTGGTGCTCTCGCCGAACGGCCAGGCGATGCTCACGCGGCACGAGGACCCGCGCGCGCCGCGGCGGCAGAACGGCGTGATCGTCGGGACCGTGGTCGACGCCGCGACGCACGAGCCCATCGCCACCGCGACCGTGGTGATCGAGGGGACGCGCCTCGGCACGATGACGAACGACAGCGGGCAGTACCGGATCCCCAACGTGCCGCCGGGCACCGTCACGCTGAGCGCGCGGCGCATCGGCTACGCCAAGCAGACGCAGAGCGTGACCGTGACCGCGGACCGGGAGGTGCGAGCCGACTTCGCGCTCGCGCGGTCGGCGAGCGCGCTGGAGCAGGTGGTGATCACCGCCACGGGTGAGACGCGGAATCGCGAGCTCGGGAACGCCGTCTCGGAGATCGACTCGGCGTCGATCTCCCGCGCGCCGGTGAACGACGTGCAGGACATCCTCGTCGGCCGCACGAGCGGCGTGACGGTGCTCGGGAACTCCGGGCAGCCCGGCGCCGGCGGGACGATCCGGCTGCGCGGCGTCAACAGCATCAGCCAGGGGAACTCGCCGATCATCTACGTGGATGGCGTGCGCATCTACAACGGGAGCACCGGGACGTCGTTCACCGGGCGCCAGACCACGCTCCCCCTCAACGACATCGACGCCAGCGACATCGACCACGTGGAGGTCGTGAAGGGGCCGGCGGCCACGACGCTCTACGGCACCGAGGCCTCCGGCGGTGTGATCCAGATCTTCACCAAGCACGGCACGGCCGGGCGTCCGCAGTGGACCGTGGGCGTGACGCAGGGCTTCAACAACGTGGGGCACGTGGGGCCGAAGGGCGATCCCACGGGGATGTTCCTCAACGACTGCAGCGGCGTCCACACGAGCGCGACCGGGGTCACGTTCCAAGACATCACCTGTCCCGCCAGCGGCTCGTGGCTCCGCAACGGCTACGTGCAGCAGTACAACGCCAGCGTGCGCGGCGGCACGTCGGATGTGACGTACTACGTCGCGGGGAACTACGAGCAGGAGGCCGGCGTGCTCCCCGAGGGGGGGAACAAGAACGGCGGCGTCCGCGGGAACGTCACCTTCCGTCCGGCCACCGGGTTCGAGCTGGGGCTCAACACCTCGTTCACGCAGCGCCACGTCGATTGGTTCGCCGACGGCAACCAGGGGCAGAGCGCGCTCCTCAACATCTCGCGCGGCGCGAGCTCGAGCTTCAAGCTCGGCACCGGGTGCGCGAGCGGCGTCACGGTCTGCCTGAACAACGCGGAGCTCTTCGACGCGACGAGCTTCACGCGGCAGCACCACTACATCACCGGCTTCTCCGCCAAGTACGATGCGGAGGGACCGTTCAGCGCGCGGCTGAACCTCGGCTACGACTACGACGACTACGATCTCCAGACCGAGTTCCCCTTCGGGTTCGAGCCGAGCTTCCCTCAGGGAGAGCTCCTCGGCGCGGTCCGGAACCGCACGCTCCTCACCGCGGACTTCGCGGCGAACTGGAAGCAGGGGATCGGGCGGGACGTGCTGAGCACCACGTCGATCGGCGCGCAGATGTTCGACAACCGGTATCGCAGCACCGACCTGCAGACGCAGAACTTCGCCGGCCCCGGCATTCCGGTGTTCAACTCCGGCGCGCTCACCGGGATCACCGGCGCCGAGAACTCGCGGGTGATCAACGCCGGGTTCTTCGCGCAGGAAGTCGTGGCCTGGCGCGACCGCGTGTTCGTGACCGGCGGGCTGCGCGTGGACGGCAACAGCGCCTTCGGTTCGAGCTTCGGGCTGCAAGCTTACCCCAAGGTCAGCGTCGCGTACGTGATGTCGGACGAATCGTGGTGGCACGTGCCGTTCGTGCGGAGCCTCAAGCTGCGCGGCGCGCTCGGCGAGTCCGGGAAGGCGCCCGGGGCGTTCGACGCCGTGCGGACGTGGAGCGCCGTCGCGGCCGAGGACGGCCAGCCGGCGTTCACGCCGAACCAGATCGGCAACCCCAACCTCGGACCGGAGCGCACGCGCGAGATCGAGGGGGGCTTCGATCTGACCACGGCCGACGACCGGGTCACGATCAACGCGACGTACTACGCCCAGCACACCTTCGACGCGCTGATCCCGGTCACGTACCCGGCCTCCCTCGGCTTCACGTCCACGCAGCTCGAGAACGTGGGCGAGCTGCGCAACAAGGGGATCGAGCTCACCGCGAGCGGCGACATCTTCCGGCGCGAGAACTTCACCTGGAACGCCCGCCTGAACTACACCTGGGTGAAGAGCACGGCCGGCGACCTGGGCGGCCGGACCATCACGATCGAGTCGCTCTCGCGCACGTTCGTGAAGGAAGGGTATCCGGTCCCGTCGTACTTCGGCTACAAGGTCACCAACCCCGATGCGTTCGCCGACCCGATCATCGACTCGAGCGCGTATCTCGGGGCGACGTTCCCGAACCAGATCATCAGCCCGGCGATGACGTTCACGCTGTGGAAGAACCTGACGATCGACGCGATCGGCGAGTGGCAGTTGGGCGGCCACCTGCTCAACGCGACGGCGTACCAGAACGCGTTCGTGTCGCAGACCTGGCAGCCGTGCTTCTCGGTGCAGGAGAAGATCCGCGCCTTCCAGGCCGGCGACGCCAACGCGCTCGACGACGTGACCGCGCTCCAGCGGGCGCGCTGCACGCTGGATGGCTCGCAGCGCGACTACGCGTTCTGGGTGGAGCCGACGGACTTCTTCAAGCTCCGGAGCGTGACGGTCACCTACGCCATCCCGCCGCGGCTCGTGCGCGGGATCCAGAACGCGTCCCTCTCGCTCTCCGGCCGCAACCTGTGGACGAGCACGAAGTACTCGGGCACGGACCCGGAGGTGGCGGACATCGCCACCAACTCGTTCTCGCGTCGCGACTACTACGTGTTCCCGACGTATCGGACATTCACGGCCACGCTGCGGTTCGGCTTCTGACGCGCGCGGAGACTCTGACATGCGATTGACTTCGATCCTTCCGCTGGCGCTCGCCGGGCTCGCGTGCGCCGCGTGCGATCTCTCGGTGACGAACCCCGGTCCGGTGCAGGACGACCAGCTCAACTCGCCGGCCGCGATCCCGGCGCTCGTGAACGGGATGTCGGGCGATCTGTCGTTCGCCCTGGGGAACTTCCTCGGCGGCGACGGCGGGCCGGTCATGACCGACGAGCTGACGCACTCCGGCAACTTCGCCGCGCCGAACGACTACGAGTCGGGGATCATCACCTCCACGGATGTCGACCCGGACTACCAGAACATGCAGCGGGCGCGCTGGGTGGCCGAGGACGGGCTCCGGCGCATGCAGGCGGTGCTGGGGACCGACTTCGAGTCGAACCCCAACACGCCGCGCGCGTATCTGTATGCCGGGTTCGCGAACCGGCTGCTGGGTGAGAACATGTGCCAGGCGGTGATCGACGGCGGCCCGGCGCAGAGTGACTCGGTGTACTTCCAGCGGGCCGAGAGCTCGTTCACGCGAGCGTACGAGACGGCGAACGCCCAGGGGAACACGACGATCGTCAACGCCGCGCTGGCGGGGCGCGCCTCGGTGCGCGCCGCGCTCGGCGACTGGGCCGGGGCGGTGGACGATGCGTCCCGCGTGCCGGCGACGTTCGTCTTCTACGCCATCTTCTCGCTCAACTCGTCGCGCGAGAACAACGACCTCGCCAACCAGACGCACGTCCGGCGCGAGATGTCGGTGTGGGGCACGCCGTGGGCGGCGACGAACGCGGACCCGCGCACGCCGTGGGACACGGTGTTCACCTCGAGCGGGAAGGTGCAAACCGGGAACGACGGCACGACGAAGTTCTTCCGCCAGGACAAGTACGTGCTCCTGAGCGACGATATCCCGCTCGCCAAGGGGACGGAGATGTTGCTCATCCGGGCCGAGGCCGCGTTGCGGAGCGGCGACACGACCACGATGACCAACTTCATCAACCAGGAGCGCGACGTCTACGGGATGGCGCCCGTCCCCGTGCCGGCATCGATGGACGACGCGTGGGCGCTCCTGCAGTTCGAGCGCGGCGCGGTGCTGTGGCTGGAGGGGCGGCGGTTGTGGGATCTCCGGCGGTGGCACGCCGAGGGCACCAACCACTTCCTCGACGGGCGCGACACCTGCATGCCGATCGGCGCGAGCGAGCTCGCGTCGAACCCCAACCTCCAGTAGCCGAGCGTCGGGGGTCGCGAAGACGAGAGCGGGGTGCGTGCCAATTGCGGCGCGCACCCCGCTCTCCGTTCATGGGCTTGGCCGGCTCAGTACCCGCGCACCTGCCCGTCGTGCCGCGGGTCCGCGACGCCGATCCACGCGTTGCCGCGGCGGACGATCATGTAGATGCGTGCGTACTCGAACCCCGGCGGGGTCGGCACGTACCCCATGCCGCGCGCGGCGGCGAGCACGGCGGGATCGAACCCGTCGTCGAGTTCCACGACCGGCGTGCGCGCGTTGGGGGAGATGCGCGGCATGCGCACCGCGGCGAGCGGGTCGAGCCCGTAGTCGAGGACGTACCAGATCGTCTGCGCGATCGCGAGCGGGATGCGCCCGCCGCCCGGCGATCCGATGACCAGCTCCACGCGCCCGTCGCGGAGCGCGAGCGTGGGTGCGATCGTGGTGAAGCGCGTGAGCCACGCGGGGGCGTTGGGGCGGTCGAGCTCCGCCTGCGTGACCGTCGCGCCGGAGTTGTTCAGGAAGAATCCATCGACCGCCGCGCCGCTCCCGAACACGGAGCTGTTGGTGACGGTCACGGCCACGGCGTTGCCGTCGCGGTCGACCACGGAGATGTGCGTGGTCTCGCCCCCTGATGGCGTGCGGTCCGCCTGCGCCTCCGCGGCGACGGCGGGCGCGGCACCGTACGGGTCGAATGGGGCGCAGGCGCTGGGGGAGGGAGCGGCGTCGAACGCGCGGGCGTCGCGCGGCGCCACGGAATCGGCGGCGTGCCCGGTGCCGATCTCGGGGGCGCGGGCGGCTACGAATCCGTCGGAGATGAGCCCGCGCGCGGGGACCGGGATCCAGCGCGGGTCGCCGTTCCCGCGGTTGGCCGCCTCGCCCACGCGCAGCGCGGAGGTGAAGAGATCGAACGCCCGGGCGCTCTGCGTGGGGAGGCCGGCGGCGACGGCGCGCCGCGGGTCGAGGAGCTTCACCGTCTCGAGCACCTGGAGCCCGCCCTCGGGGGGCGGCGCGGAGAGCACGACGCGGCCGTTGTACGTCGTGCACAGGGGGCGGCGCCACGTGGGCTCGTAGCGCGCGAAGTCCTCGAGCCTCACGGGGTGGCCGCCGCGGTTCATGCGCGTGACCACGTCGCGGGCGATCGGCCCCTCGTAGAACCCGGCGCGCCCCTGGGCGGCGATGGCGCGGAGGACGCGGGCGAGCGCGGGGTTGGCGAAGTGCTCGCCGAGGCCGAGCGGGCGGCCGGTGGGGAGGAACAGAGCGCGGGCCACCGAGTCACGCCGCAGGCGCGCGGTGTCGCGCGCGATCATCCCGGCGAGCACCGGGTACATGGCGAACCCCTCTTCCGCCAACCGGATCGCCGGCGCCAGGACCTGCGCGCGCGTCAGACGCCCGAAGCGCTCCTGGGCGAGGAGGAGCCCGGCCACGTTCCCCGGCACGCCGACGACGCGGAGCGGGGCGGTGGAGTCGCGCCCCACGGCGTGCGCGGCGCGGAACGAGGCGATGGGCTGCGACGCGTAGAAGTCGAGGAAGTCGGCGCGATGCTCGTGCTGCCGCCACACGAGCATCGCGCCCCCGCCGCCGACCCCGGACATCTCGGGCTCCACGACGCCGATGGCGAACGCCGTCGCGACCGCGGCATCGACCGCGTTCCCGCCTTCGCGCAACACGGTGAGCCCGGCCTCGCTGGCCAGCGGGTGCGCCGAGGCGACCACGCCGTTGGCGGCCACGAGACGTTTGCCGATGTCCGGGGCGAGTGTGGCGGGGGGCGTGGACGGGCGCGCGCACGCGGCGAGCGCGGCGAGGACGAGAACCCACGATCTGCGCAATGGCATGGCGAGCGTTCCTCCGAGGCTGAGCCCAAGCAACGCGCGAGAGCGCGCGGGCGTTGGGGGGGGCTGGAGAGAGAACGCGCAGGGCGAGCGGCGCCAGGACAGGAGAGGAGCGCGCGCCGGTCGACCGACGTTCAGCGCGGGATAGGTGCGCTCACGCCAACGTTATCCCGCCCCCGCCCCCTCTGCCGTGGCTGGCGCTCGGGGAGGCGCCTATCGCGAGGTCGATGTCCGAGTCGTACGGCGGCTGGCGCCCCGTCGGTAATGCTCGATGGAGTGGGCGAGCGCGCGGGTCCCCGCCGCGCTGATCTGGTAGTAGCGTCGCGGCGGGCGTTTCTCGCGCCGCGCGATCACCGGCGCCTCCCAGCGCGAGCGGACGAGCCCCGCTTCCTCGAGCCTGGCGAGGACCGGGTAGACCGTCCCGCTCGCGAGCCCGGTCACGCCCATGATCTCGAAGCCATGGCGCACGCCATCGGCGATCGCCTGGAGGGTGGCGAGCGAGGTGGGGGAGAGCGGCTTCGCGGTGCGCGGCATGGTGCGACAAAGATAGCGCGGGCTACCTATATAGCTATGCCCCGCGAGCCCACGCGCGTCCGCCCGCGCCCCGCATCCCGGTGCGCGGAGCGAGAGCGAGATGCGCGGAAACAGGCGAGCCCTTGCCGCGGCACCGATCCCACGCGAGCGGAGCGACGGTCCATTTTATAGTATGCAGCATGCGCCGGTTGGCGTCGGCGCTCCGACCGCATCGATTCGTAGCAGCCAACCCCTCCTGACCGGGCCATCTGTTCCCAGTAGATACGTGCCAGCGTTGTTTCGCCTCGGCGCGCGCGTAGGGGTGGAGGCCGGGTTGCCGGTAATACCAAAACGGCTCCCCTCCGTCTGTCCGCCCGCGCCCCGCTCGCATGACTCTCGCCTTCGCCCCGAAACTGGACACGGATCTGATCGCGCGCATCCGCGCGGGTGACGAGCGGGCGTTCGAACAGCTCTTTCACCGGTATTACCGGGAGCTGTGTGTGTACGCCGCGCGGGTGGATCGCTCGCCCGGCGCCGCGGAGGAGATCGTGCAGGAGGTCTTCTTCCGCGTGTGGCGGCGCCGCGAGCAGTTGCTGCTCGTGCAGACGCTCTCGAGCTATCTCTACGCCGCCGTGCGCAACGTGGCGCTCAACCGGCTGGCGCGCGCACACACGGAGGACCGCTGGCGCGCGGCCAAGCGCGCGGAGCAGCTCGACGTCCCCATGGCCGCGCCCCCGCCCGACGAGGAGATCCGCGCCACCGAGATGGCCGTCGCGATCGACCAGGCCGTCGCCGCGCTCCCGCCGCGGTGCCGCGAGGCGTTCCTGCTCCGGCGGCAACAGCAGCTCAGCTACGCCGAGATCGCGCAGGTGATGCACACGTCGCCCAAGACGGTGGAGATCCAGATCGGCAAAGCGCTGCAGCTCCTCCGCAAGTCGCTCGCCGAATGGCTGTGACGCCTCCGCCGCGTGTGCTCCCCGCGCCGATAGGGGTGCACGCCTCGTTCCCGGTATGTAAGGCATGACTCGCTCGACGCCCCCGCATCGGATTCGACTCATGAGTGCTGCCCCGGACTGGACGTTGCTCGATCGGTACTGGAGCGGGGAATGCTCGGCGGAGGATGCGCGCGCCATCGAGCAATGGGCGGCGGCGGACCCGTCGCACGCGGAGCTGCTGGCGTCGATGCACCGCGTGTGGCGCGAGGCCGCGACACCGGTCCCGGCGGTCGATGAAGCGCGCGCGTGGGCCGCGCTGCGCGCGCGGATCGCCGAGGCGGAGCGCGAGGACGAGGCACGGCGGGCGAGCCCGCGCCGTGCCGTGCGCGCGATCCCGCTGCGCGCGCCGATGCACGAGAGCGGTCGCGCCGGGTGGCGCGTGCGCGCCGTGGCCGCGGCGGTCGTGGGCGCCGCGGGGATCGGCGCGGTGCTCGCGGCGCGGCACGTGGCCGTGCCCGTGATGTCGGGCGCGGTGGCGGCGCGCGAGTACGCGACCGCGCGCGGGCAGCGCGCCGAAGTGACGTTGATCGATGGTACACGCGTGTGGCTGAGCGTGGACAGCCGGCTGCGCGTCCCGCAGGGATATGGCGCGACGAGCCGCGACGTCGTGCTGGACGGCGAGGCGTACTTCGTCGTGCAGCACGATGCGCGCCGGCCGTTCCGCGTGCACGCGCACGGGAGCGTGTCCGAGGACCTCGGCACCGAGTTCAGCGTGCGCGCGTACCCGAGCGACACCGACGCCGTCGTGATCGTCGCCGCGGGGCGCGTGGCGCTGCGGGCGGCCGGCGCCGCGCCGTCGGTGCGCGGCGCGGAGCTTCGCCCCGGACAGATGGGGCGGATCGACCCCGCCGGCCACGTCACGATCGCCGACGACGTGGACCTCGACGCGCTCCTCGCCTGGCGCTCGGGGCGGCTCACGTTCCTCGGCGCGCCGCTCACCAGCGTCGTTCGCTCCCTCGAGCGGTGGTACGACCTCGAGATCACCATCGACGACCCCGCGCTCGCCGGCGTCCCGGTCGACGTGACGTTCGGCAACGAGTCCGCTGACGAAGCGCTGACGGTGCTCTCGCGCGAGCTCGATGTGCGCTACACCCGCGACGGCCGTCGCGTCCACATCATCGACCGACACCTGTCGCTTATAAACAACTCCGAGCCCACGAGACGC
>JADGGM010000053.1 GCA_019689955.1 Gemmatimonadaceae bacterium | reverse complement strand
ACCGGGAGCCGCGCCGCGGCGCCACCCTCCCATGGGCTCCCCGCCCCCGGTCGGAGCCGGAGCGCGGCGGCGCCCCGATCGTCGGAGCGCGGGGTATCAGTCCGCCGAGTGCGAGCGCCGGCCCCGTGCCGATGGTCAGGAACTGGTGAAACCCGCCTTTCCTCCCCCCCGTAGGAGACTGGCAGATACCACTCGAGGACAATCCACGATGCAACTCCCCACGTTCGTCGCGGCGGTACTGGGTGCGACCTGGACGGCGCTGTCGGCGAGCGCCGCGCCTGCGCAAACCCCCGACTCGACGGCGGGCGCGCCCGTTCAGGCACCGAGCGCGGCGGACACGACGCCCGGGCCGGTGCTCACCCTGGATGACGCGATCGCCCTCGCCCTCAAGAACAACCCCGACCATCTCTCACGCATCGATGCCCGTCGCACCGCCAGCGCGCAGCGCCGCGCCGCGTACGGCGGCTTCCTCCCCGGGGCGAGCCTCAGCTTCAGCGGCCTCTACCGCCAATCCGGCGCCTCGCCCCTCAACGGCGTCAGCGCGACGGAGTTCGCGGTGAACTCGGACATCTACCAGTCCTCGTACTCGCTCGACCTCACCTACCAGCTCAACGCCAACACCTTCCTCAACCCGCGCATCCAGTCCGCCAACGTGCGCGCCGCCGACGCCGACATCGCCGGCTCCGCGCAATCGGTGCGCAGCCAGGTCACGCAGAGCTACCTCACGGTGCTCCAGGATGAGGCCAAGGCCGCGCTCCAGGATTCGCTCGTCGTGCAGAACCAGGTGCAGCTCGAGCTGGCCAAGGCCAAGATGGCGGTGGGCTCGGGGACGCAGCTCGACGTGAGCCAGGCCGAGGTCGCGCTCGGTCAGGCGCGCGTGGCGGCGCTGCAGGCGCACAACCAGGTGGAGATCGACAAGCTCCGGCTCTTCCAGATCATGGGGGTGCCCCAGCCCGCGAACGTCCGCCTCACCACGCAGTTCGACGTCCGGCAGCCGACCTTCACGCTCGACTCGGTGCTCGCCCTCGCGCGCGAGCGGAACCCCACGCTCAACGCGCTCCGTGCGCGCGACAAGGTCGCCTCGCTCGGCGTCCGCTCCGCGCAGTCGCAGTATCTCCCCACGCTGCGGCTCGACGCCGGGTGGGGGGGGTACACCTATCAGTACGCGAACGGCGACTACCCGGTGCAGCTCGCCCAGCAGCAGATGAACCAGAGCCGCGCGAGCTGCTTCTCGACCGACTCGATCCGCGTCGCCGTGGGGCTGCCGAGCATCGCGGCGCAGTGCAACGGCTTCGTCCTCACCCCGCAGCAGGCGGCGGCGATCCGCGACCAGAACAGCCAGTTCCCGTTCGACTTCACGCGGCAGCCGTTCCAGATCAGCGCGATCATCTCCCTCCCGATCTTCGACGGCTTCCAGCGCGAGCAGCGGATCGAGCAGGCGCAGGCCGAGCGGAACAACGCGGCGTACAATATTCGCAAGCAGGAGCTGCAGCTCACGGCGGAGGTGACGGGCGCGTATCTCACGCTCCAGACCGATGCCCAGGCGGTGGCGCTGCAGGAGCAGAACGCGGCCAAGGCGCGGGAGGAGCTACGCCTGGCGCAGGAGAAGTACCGCGTGGGGGCCGCGACGTACCTCGACCTGGCCAACGCGCGGGCCACGTACACGCAGGCCGAGAGCGACCGCATCAACGCGATCTACGCCTATCATAGCGCGTTCGCCCAACTCGAGAACGCCGTCGGGCGTCCCCTGCGCTAACTGACGAGGAATCCATGAGCCAACGGACGAAGTGGGGCGTTGCGGGCATTCTCGTACTGCTCCTGGCGGCGGTGGTCGCGCTCGGCGCGGCCAAACGGGGGAAGAAGGCCATTGAAGTGCGTCTGGAGAAGGTGCAGGCCCGCGACCTCGTGGCCTCCGTCACCGCGAGCGGGCAGGTGCAGCCGCGCCTCAAGGTGGACATCGCCTCCGATGTCGCGGGCCGCATCGTGCGGCTGGCGGTGAAGGAGGGGGACATGGTGAAGAAGGGGCAGTTCCTCCTGCAGATCGACCCCTCCACGTATCAGGCCGAGGTGCAGCGCGCGCAGGCGCTCGTCGCCAGCTCCCGCGCCGACCTCGCCCGCGCGCAGGCCAACCTCCAGCAGTCGCAGAGCGCCCTGCGCCGCTCCGAGGAGATCCGCAAGAGTAACCCCACGCTCGTCTCCGACGAGCAGATGGAGCAGCTCCGCACGGCGGTCCAGGTGAACCTGGCGCTCGTCAACGCGGCCCAGCACAACGTCGACCAGAACGAGGCCGCGCTCCGTACGGCGGAGTCGAACCTCGCCAAGACGACGATCGTCGCCCCGCTCTCGGGGAAGGTCACGCGGCTGAACGTGGAGCAGGGGGAGACGGCGGTGCCTGGCACGTTCAACAAGGACGCGGCGCTCCTCCTCACGATCAGCGACATGGACACGCTCGAGACCAAGGTGAAGGTCGACGAAACGGACGTGGCGCGCATCTCGGTGGGCGACTCGGCCGTGGTGGAGATCGACGCCTTCCCGGACACGACGTTCGTCGGCCGGGTGGTCGAGATCGCCAACAGCTCCCTCCAGAACCCCTCCGCCGCCGCGGCCAACACCAGCGGGGACCAAGCCGTTGATTATGAGGTGAAGGTGCGGCTCCTCAACCCGCCGCCCGACACCCGCCCGGACTTCTCGGCGACCGCGAAGATCATCACGGACACGCGGACGCACGTGCTGAGCATTCCGATCATCGCGCTCACCGTGCGCGAGCACCAGGCGAGCCCGAGCACCGACTCGGCCCAGCTCGCACTGGGGGGGCGGAAGCCGGTCAAGGAAGTCGGGAAGAAGGACGTCGAAGGCGTGTTCGTGGTCGGAAAGGACAACAGAGTCACCTTCCGGCCCGTCAAGATCGGGATCGCCGGTGAGGAGTACTTCGAAGTGCTCAGCGGGCTCCAGGCCGGGGAGACGATCGTGGCCGGGAGCTATCAAGCGATCCGTGAGCTCAAGGAGGGTGCGCTGGTGCGCGAAGTGAAGACGGACAGCAGCAAGACGCGAAAGGAGGCCGGCGCGTGACCGCCGACGCACACGAGCTGGCAGGGCTCAGCACCACCGGGGAGCGCCAGGCCGTCATCGGCGCCACGGGCGCGGCCCCCGGGAAGGACTGGGTGATCGTCACTCGCGGGATCCGCCGCGACTACGACATGGGGGGCGAAGTCGTGCACGCCCTCCGCGGCGTGGACCTCGCCGTGCGCCGCAACGAGTACGTGGCGATCATGGGGCCGTCGGGCTCGGGGAAGTCGACGCTCATGAACATCATCGGCTGCCTCGACACCCCCACCGCCGGGGAATACTGGCTCAACGGCGTCCTCGTCTCCGCCATGAAGGACGACGAGCTGGCGCGCGTGCGCAACCGGGAGATCGGGTTCGTTTTCCAGACGTTCAACCTCCTCCCGCGCGCCACGGCGCTGCACAACGTCGAGCTCCCGCTGGTGTATGCGGGCGTTCCGGCCGCGGAACGGAAGCGGCGCGCGATCGAAGCGCTCGAGCGCGTGCAGCTCGCCGACCGGATGGACCACCGCCCGAACGAGCTCTCCGGCGGGCAGCGGCAGCGCGTGGCGATCGCCCGTGCGCTCATCAACAATCCGGCGATCCTCCTCGCCGACGAGCCCACGGGGAACCTCGACTCGCAGACGTCGGAAGAGATCATGCGCGTCTTCGAGGGGCTCGCCAACTCCGGGCAGACCGTGATCATGGTGACCCACGAGCCCGACATCGCCGCGCACGCGCGGCGCGTGGTCGTGCTCCGCGATGGCCGCATCTCGTCGGACGAGCGGCGGGACGCATTCGTGAGCAAGCTCGCCGCGACGATCTGATCTGCGCGGAGGGGGGAGATCATGCCGTTCTTCGAGGCCGTTCGGCTCGCGCTGGCGCAGATCCGCGTGCAGAAGCTCAAGAGCTTCTTCACCCTCCTCGGCGTGATGATCGGCGTGATGTTCCTCATCGCGGTGGTGTCGATCGTCCAGGGGATGGGGAACTACGTGGAAGACGCGTTCGCCGGCAAGTTCCTCGGCGTGAACACGTTCAACGTCCGCCGGTTCCCCGACTTCAACATGGGGGACGTGACCGAGGCGGAGTGGCGGGCGTGGCAGCGGCGGCCGCTGGTCACGGTCGAGGACGCGATGGCGATCCGCGACGCGCTCCCCGCCGGCACGCGGTGGGCGATCGAAGACGCGCGCTGGCTCGCGGCCCAATCCCCGTACGTGGCCAGCGGGCCGCAGGCGCTCGTGCAGGCGGTGACGCCGGAGTACTTCGCGATCAAGAACCTCGTCGTCACCCAGGGGCGCGCGTTCAACGAGCAGGAAGACCGCCTCGGCGCCCCGGTGGTGGTGATCGGCACCGAGGTGGCCGAGCACTTCTTCCCCGCGCTCGACCCGATCGGGAAGGAGCTCCGCATCGGCGGGCTCCCCTTCCGCGTGATCGGGGTGCTGGAGAAGCAGGGGACGGTCTTCGGCGTCCCGCTCGACCGGCAGGTGCTCGGGCCGTTCCACTCGGCACTCCACCGCTTCACCGGCGCACGCCGCGGGCTGTACGGCGTGGTGGTGCAGGCACCCAGCGCCGAGGCGATGCCCGAGGTGCAGGCCACCGTGCGCGAGCTCATGCGCCGCCGCCACAAGCTCCGCCCGGCGCAGGACGACGACTTCGTCCTCGAGTCGTCGGAGTCCGCGCTCACCACGTGGGCGTCGATCAAGCGCTACCTGGTGCTCGCCGGGATCTTCCTCCCCGCGATCGGGCTCGTGGTCGGGGCGATGGTGATCATGAACATCATGCTCGTCGCCGTCGCCGAACGGACGCGGGAGATCGGGATCCGGAAGTCGCTGGGAGCGCGGCGGCGCGACATCATGGCGCAGTTCCTCGTGGAAGCCTCCACGCTCAGCACGTTCGGCGCGGCGATCGGGATCGGCCTCGGCATCGGGCTCTCGAAGCTCGTCGCCGCCGTCTCCCCCCTCCCGGCGAGCGTGGCCACCTGGTCGATCGGCGTCGCCGTGCTCCTCGGGGCCGGGGTCGGGATCGTGGCCGGGATCTACCCCGCCGGGCGCGCCTCGCGGCTCGACCCGGTGGTCGCCCTGAGGGCCGACTGACATGACGCTCGCCGCCCGATTGCAGAGCCTCGCCGAAGGGGTGCTCATCGCGTTCGACGCCATCCGCGCCAACCGTGTGCGCGCGGGGCTCACCATCCTCGGGATCGCCGTCGGTGTGTTCGTGGTCACGGCGATGTCCGCCGCCGTGCACGGGATCAACGCCGGCGTCGAGCAGAGCATCGCCGCCGCCGGCCCCACGACGTTCTACGTCACGCGCTGGCCGATCGCGATCAACAGCTGCAACGGTTCGGCCGACAGCTGCCCCTGGCGGCGGAACGCGCCGCTCACCCTGGACGACGCCCGCGCGATCGCCCGACAGCCGTCCATTCGCAGCGTCATCTCGCACATCGGGAGCTCGGCCGCGTTCAAGTACAAGGACCGCGCCCTCCCCGGCGCCGGCTTCGACGCCTACACCCCCGGGTGGATCGACATCGACGCCGGCACCATCGACCCCGGGCGCAGCTTCACCGAAGGGGAGAACGCCGACGCCGCGCAGGTCGTGATCATCAACGACGCCATGCAGCGCGCCCTCTTCCACGACGACCCCGCGCTCGGCAAGTCGATCCAGGTCAACGGCCAACCCTTCCGCGTCATCGGGATCTACCACCCGAGCGGGAACTTCTTCGACAACGGGAACAAACCCAAGGCGATCCTCCCCTTCGAGACCGCACGCCGCCGCCTCAACACCAACCTCCGGTGGATGGACATCACCGTGAAGCCGCGCGACGGCGTGCCGCAGAGCACCTCGCTCGACGAAGCGATCGCCGCGCTGCGCACACGGCGCATGCTCCAGCCGGCCCAGGACAACACCTTCTTCGTTACCACGCAGGACAAGGTCCTCGAGCTGTACAACAACGTGATCGGCGCGTTCTTCCTCGTGATGATCGTCCTCTCGGCGATCGGGCTCATGGTCGGCGGCGTGGGCGTGATCGCGATCATGATGATCAGCGTCACCGAGCGCACGCGCGAGATCGGCGTCCGCAAAGCGCTCGGCGCCACCCGCGCCACGATCCTCTGGCAATTCCTCGTCGAGGCCGCGACGCTCACCATGGTGGGCGCGATGATCGGGCTCGGCGTGGGCGGGCTCCTCACCTGGCTCATCCGAAGCTTCACCCCCATCAAGGCCTCGATCCCGCCGCTCGCCATCCTCGCCGCACTCGGCGTGAGCGCGCTCACGGGGATCCTGTTCGGGCTCCTCCCCGCCGCACGCGCCTCGCGGCTCGATCCGGTCGACGCGCTGCGCTACGAGTAGCCGCCGCCCGCGCCATGCGTCCCTGCCCCGCCCCCCGCGCCCGCTTCCGCCGCGTGCGCCGGGGCGTCACCTTACCGTCACTCTCTCCCTCGCCGGAGCTCGCCATGCCACCTCGTGTGTTCGCCCGCGCGGTGCTGCTCGCCGTCGCGGTCGCGCTCGCCCCCGCCGTCGCTGGTGCCCAGGATAGTGCTCCCTTCCTCCTCCAGCAGCCCGCCGTGAGCCGCACGCAGATCGTCTTCGTCTACGGCGGCGACCTCTGGATCGTCGGGCGCGAGGGGGGCGACGCACGCCGCCTCACCACCGGGATCGGCGAGGAGACCGACCCACACTTCTCCCCCGACGGCTCGCGCATCGCCTTCACCGGCGAGTACGCGGGGAACGCCGACGTGTACGTGATCCCCGCCGCGGGCGGGGTCCCGCAGCGGCTCACCTACCACCCCGCGCGCGATGTCGTCGTCGGGTGGACCCCCGACGGCTCGCGCATCGTGTTCCGCAGCGACCGCGAGAGCTTCTCGCGCTTCGTCCAGCTCTTCACCGTCTCTGCGAGCGGCGACTTCCCGACGCCGATCGCGCTCCCGCAGGCGTACGACGCGTCGTTCTCGAGCGACGGGGCGCGCGTCGCCTACATGCCGATCATCCCGGCCAACCAGATCTGGAAGCGCTACCGCGGCGGCCGCACCACTCCCATCTGGCTTGCGCGCCTCTCCGACGCCAGCGTGGAGCCCATCCCGCGCGACAACTCGAACGATGCCTCCCCGATGTGGATCGGGAACGCGGTCTACTTCCTTTCCGACCGCAACGGCCCCACGAGCCTCTTCCGCTACGACCTGGGCACCAAGCAGGTGACCGAGGTCGTGCACAACAACGGGCTCGACATCAAGTCCGCCTCCGCCGGGCCGGACGCGATCGTGTACGAGCAGTTCGGCTCGATCCACCTGTACGACCTCGCCTCGGGGGAGGAGCACCCGGTGACGATCCGCGTAGCCGGGGACCTCCCGGGCGTGCGGCCGCACTTCGCGAAGGTGGAGCGACAGATCCAGAACGTGAACCTCTCCCCCACCGGCGCGCGCGCGGTGTTCGAGGCGCGCGGCGAGATCCTCACGGTCCCGGCGGACAAGGGGGACGTGCGCGACCTCACGAACACGCCGGGAGTCGCCGAACGCGATCCGGCGTGGTCCCCCGACGGGCGATGGGTGGCCTTCTTCTCCGATTCCTCGGGCGAGTACATGCTGCACCTCGCGCCGCAGGACGGCCACGGCACCACCCGCGTGCTCCAGCTCGGCGACGCGCCGGGGTACTACTACAGCCCCACCTGGTCCCCCGACGGGAAGCGCATCGCATACCTCGACAACCGGCTCCAGCTCTGGTACATCGACCTCGCCACGGGGAAGAACGTGAAGGTCGACGCGAACACGTACGACAACCCGTGGCGCGCCTTCGACCCCGTCTGGTCCCCCGACGGACGGTGGATCGCCTACACGAAGCAGTTGCCGAGCCACCTGTACGCGGTGTTCGTGTACTCGGTGGAGTCGGGGCGCAGCACGCAGATCACCGACGGGCTGAGCGACGCGCGCTACCCCGCGTTCGACAAGAACGGCAAGTACCTCTACTTCACCGCGAGCACCAACGCCGGCCCGTCGGCGGGGTGGCTCGACATGTCGAGCTACGAGCACCCGGTGACGCGGAGCGTCTACCTCGTGGTGCTGCGCAAGGATCTCCCCTCCCCGCTCGCGCCGCTGAGCGATGAGGAGAAGATCGACAGCGCGCTCAAGGCGAGCGCCGACACGGCGCCCGCGCGCCCGTCCAAGGCGCCCACCGACACCGCGGCGCACGCATCGGCCACCCCTGTGCGCATCGACTTCGACGGCATCGGCCAGCGCATCATCGCCCTCCCGATCGGCGCCCGCCGCTTCAGCGGGCTGGCGGCGGGGAAGACGGGCGTCATCTTCCTCCTCGAGACCACCGACGAACCCCCGGCCCGCCCCGGCGCGCCCATGGGGGAGCGCGAGACGGTCCACAAGTTCGACCTCGCCACCCGCAAGCTCGTGAAGCTCGCCGACGGGCTGATGGGGATCTCCGGCCCGCCGGGGCCGGGGAACCAGGCCTTCCGCCTCTCGGCGAACGGCGAGCGCATGCTGTACCACACGGCGAGCGGATGGGTGATCGCCGGGACCGCAGAGCCGGCGACGCCGGGTGCGGGGACGCTGCGCACGTCGGAGATGGTCGTCCAGGTGGACCCGCCCGCGGAGTGGCGGCAGATCTATCACGAGATCTGGCGCATCGAGCGCGACTTCTTCTACGATCCCAACTACCACGGGCTCGACCTGAAGGCCGCCGAGCAACGCTACGCGCCGTATCTCACGCACATCGCGAGCCGCTCCGATCTCACCTATCTCTTCGAGGAGATGCTGGGCGAGCTAACCGTCGGCCACCTTTTCGTGGGTGGCGGCGACGCGCCGGAGACCGAGCCCCCGCCCCCCACCGGCCTCCTCGGCGCGGACTACGCCATCGAGAACGGCCGCTACCGCTTCACGCGCATCTTCAACGGCGAGAACTGGAACCCGCAGCTCCACGCCCCGCTCACCCAGCCCGGTGTGAACGTGTCGGTGGGGGAGTACCTCCTGGCGGTGAACGGGCGAGAGGTGCGCGGCACCGACAACCTCTATCGCTTCTTCGAGGGGACCGCCGGAAAGTCGGTGACGCTCCGCGTGGGGCCCAGGCCCACGCTCGCCGGGTCGCGCGAGGTGACGGTGGTGCCCGTGGCGAGCGAGCGCGGGCTGCGCAACCTCGCCTGGATCGAGGAGAACCGCCGCACCGTGGACCGGCTGAGCCACGGACGCGTGGCGTACGTGTACCTCCCCAACACCGGCGGCGATGGCTACACCAACTTCAACCGCTACTACTTCGCGCAGGTCGGGCACGAAGGGGTGGTGATCGACGAGCGGTTCAACGGCGGCGGCAGCGCGGCCGACTACATGATCGACTACATGCGCCGCCCGCTCATGAACTACTGGCACACCCGCTACGGCGCCGACTTCACGACCCCCGTGAGCGCGATCTTCGGCCCGAAGGCGATGGTGATCAACGAGTACGCGGGCTCCGGCGGCGACGCGCTCCCCTGGTACTTCCGCGAAGCGAAGCTCGGGCCGCTGGTCGGGAAGCGCACGTGGGGCGGCCTCGTGGGGATCTACGACTACCCGCCGCTCATGGATGGCGGCTTCGTCACCGCGCCGCGCGTGGCGTTCTGGAGCCCCGACGGCCAATGGGACGTCGAGAACCACGGCGTCGCGCCGGACATCGAGGTGGAGCTCGACCCCAAGGCGTGGCGCGCGGGGCACGACACGCAGCTCGAGCGCGCGGTCGCGGCGGTGATGGACGAGCTGGCGAAGCACCCGCCCGTCCAGGCCAAGCTCCCCGAGTTCCCGAACTACCACGCGCCGGTCACGGGGAAAGCGACCGGCCACTGAGGGGACGTCACCCACCCGGCGAGCGTACACGGCTCGCCGGGTGGGCGTCACACCCGCCGCGGCGGGCGCCCTAGCCGTCCATTCACAGGCTCCATAGC
>JADGGM010000052.1 GCA_019689955.1 Gemmatimonadaceae bacterium | reverse complement strand
AGGGCAGGGGCTGGTGGGGTGGATCCGCAGGCTCCCGTGGGGAGACCCGTCGCTCGTCGCGCAGCTCCTCGCGATGCTCACCTTCGTGCTCGGCGGGATCACGGGGCTCGTGAACGCGAGCTTCACGGTGAACCAGGTGGTGCACAACACGACGTGGGTGCCGGGACACTTCCACATGACCGTGGGGAGCGCGGTCGCGCTCACGTTCATGGGGGTCGCGTACTGGCTGGTGCCGTACCTCACGGGGCACGGGCTCTGGTCGCGCAAGCTCGCGCTCGTGCAGGCGTGGCTCTACACGATCGGCGTGTTCGTGTTCGCGCGCGGGATGATCTCGGGGGGATTGCGCGGGATGCCGCGCCGGACGTTCATCGCCGAGGCGACGTACTCGCTGCCGGGATGGCACCTGGCGGGGATCATCACGGCGATCGGCGGGTCGCTCATGTTCCTCGGTGCGCTGCTCTTTCTCTGGATCCTGCTGATGACGGTGCTCCGCGGCTCGGCGACGGAGCCGGTGCCGCAGGACGTGCCGTACTCCGAGGTGCTCACCGCTCCGGCACAGACCGGGTGGGAAGTGCGCCTCGACCAACTGCGGTGGTGGGTGCTGGCGGCGGTGGTGCTGATCGTGATCGCGTACGGTCCGGCGTTCGCGGCGCAGCTCCCGCCGCACCTCGTGTCGCCGGGATATCGACTCTACTAGATCAGCGCGCGCCGCGCGATGATCTCACCAGCGCCCGATCGACCAGGGCGTGATGCCGGCGGCCGCCGGCACGTCGTGCTCGAGCCATTCCGCGGCGAGCGCCGCGACCCGGTCGGCGGCACCAGGCTCGTCGAACGCACGCCCCGCGCCGCGCACGATCGAGAGGTGGCGCGGGCCCCGCAGCGCGGCGAGCATGTCGCGGCTCGCCGCCACCGTCGCCGGGTCGCGGCTCCCGGCGACGAGCAACGTCGGGACGCGGAGGCGCTCGATCGCGTGCCCCACGTCCTCCGGCTGCGCGCTGCACGAGACCACGGCACGCACGTCGAGCGGCCGCACCGACGCCGCGATCAACGCCGCTGCCCCGCTCATCCCCGCGCCGACGTAGCCGATCGGGAGCCCGTGCGTGTCGGGGTCGTTCGCCTTGGTGACGGTGGCGATGACGAGGCGCGCGGCGAGCAACGTCACGTCCGGCGGTTCGTCGTCGACGGTGCCGTCGGCGATTCGCTCCTCGGGGGTCAACAGGTCGAGTAGGAGCGCCGCGAGCCCGTGTGCGGGGAGCGCCGCCGCGACGGTCGCGGCGAGCGCGACATCGCTCTCGCCAGGAACGGCACTGGCGACGACGACGATGAGCCCGCGCGCGTTCTCCGGCACCACCAGCGCGCCGTTCAGCGCAATACCATCGACGGGGACCTGCACGGCGCGCTCGCGCGCGGGGGGGACGGTGCCGTTGGCCATAGGGCCTGCTCCGGTGGCTCGCTGCCGCGAGCGTGGCGGGTCGGGGGGCATGCGGTGCTCGACGGGTCGTCAGGTGGGAGACGTTGTCGTCGCGGGAGACGTTGTCGCCGCGGGCGGCGTCGCGGCCGCGGCGAGCAGGGCACGTACTTCGGCGTCCAGGGTCGGGGTGAAGTCGCGGTACCAGAGGCCGACGGCGTAGAACGGCTCGGCCGCGCGCACGCAGACGCACTCGTCGGCCAGCTCGCGCATCGCCTCGCACGCCGAGCGCGCGGCGACGGGGACGGCCACGACGATCCGCTTCGGGTGCTGCAACCGGAGCGCGGCCACCGCGGCGCGCATGGTCGAGCCGGTGGCCATGCCGTCATCCACGACGATGACGGTCTTTCCGCGCACGTCGCGCATCGGGCGCCTGCCACGGTACGCGCGCTCGCGGCGCTCCAGCTCCCGCGTCTCGGCCTCCGTCACGATGTCGACCGTCGAGGGCGGGATGCCGAGCTCGCGAATCACGTCGTCCTGCAGCACGCGCACGCCGCCGGATGCGACCGCGCCCATCGCCAGCTCCTCGTGCCCCGGCACCCCGAGCTTGCGCACCACCAGCACGTCGAGCGGGGCGCCGAGCGCGCGTGCGACCTCGTACCCCACCGGGACGCCGCCGCGCGGCAGGGCGAGCACGAGCACGTCGGGGCGGTGCGAGTATGCTTGCAGCTCCGCGGCGATCTGCGTGCCGGCGTCGTGACGATCGAGGAACGGAGTGATCATGGCTGCCTCCTGCGCGCTTGGGCCAAGATGCCCCGCCGCGCTCCCCCTGTCTGTCGGGAGAGCGCGGTGCGCTCGTCGGTCGATTCCCGACGGGCGCGCGGCGCCGAGGCGCGCTCCGGGAGCCCCCACGGCGCGCGCCATCAGCGCGCGTCCGTGGGGAGGAAGGTGAGCTGCGCGCTCCCCCCTTCGTGCATCACCTGCAGCGCCACGTCGTGCCCCTCGCGATCCGTGCGGACGATGACGGAATTGACGTGCTCGATCATGTGCGTCAAGTACCGGGTCTGGTCCACGGGGTTGCCGAGCATCAACTGCACCCGGTGGTCGCGGTGATCGTACACGGCGCCGAGCAGCGCGTAGCCGGTCACCTGCGCCTGCCCGCCGACGGATGGATCGTCGATCTCCAGCACGACCCGCCGCCCGTGATTGCGCCGCGAGAACCCGTCGAGCTGCACGATCCATTCGTCGGGGGTCGTGCTCATCGAGCTCCCGGTGAGCCGGCGCGACAGCTCGTCGGCCTCGGCGATCGGCGGGAGGGGCGTCACGAGCACCGAGCTCGCGGCGGCGCGCAGGAGGCGCGTGGTGACGCTCCCCACGAGCAGCCGCTCGAAGAACCCGTGTCCCTGCTTCCCCGCGGCGATGAGGTCCGCGCCCTGCGACTCGGCGAACCAGAGGATCTCCTTGGCCGGCGCGCCGAGGAGCGTGACCGGCTTCACCGTCACCCCCGCGGGCGCGTCGAGTAGATCGATCGCGCGTGAGAACAGCTCCGGCAGCTGCGCCTCGTACGCCTCGTCCCGTGCGCGTTCGGAGGGGTGGTCGCTCGCGCTCCGCGACCAGACGTGCACGAGGTACACCGTCGCGTGCTCGTCCACGATGTCGAGCGCGCACCGCGCGGCCGCGATGCTCGACGGGCTGAAGTCCATGCCGACCACGGCCACACGCGGCCGCGCCTGGAGGTCATCGGCCACCGCGAGCACGGGCCGGTCCGACCGGCGCACGGTGCGCAGCACCGTTTCCCCGGCGAGGAGCCGCGCCACCGGGTCGTGCCGGCCGCGGCCCATGATGATGAGCGACGCGCCGTGCCGCTGCGCCGCCGCGTTGATCGCGGCCGGCGCGGGGCCGACGACGACCTCCATCGGCCACGCCACCGGCCCGCCGAACGCGTCGCGGATCTGGCGGCGCACCGCGTCGCGGCGGGCGTCGGTGCGCAGCTCCTCGTACTCGGGGGTGAGCAACCCGATGTGCGGCTGCATGGCGATCGTCACGTCCGGCTCGATCGCCGAGAAGATCGTCACCTCGGCGCCCGTCGGCGCGGCCAGGAGCTGCGCCATGCGCAGGGCCGCCGTGCCGTCCTGGCCGTTCACTGCGACCAGCACGGATGAGAGCCGACCGCCACGCGCACCGCCCACGGCGGACGACGGTATCGGGAGAGTAGCACTCGTTGTCATGACAACCTCACGGGAGCGGTGGAACCGGGATCCGCTGGCCACGGAACGTTGCACCGAACGTTCCCTGGGCCGTAAGATCGGTTTGGAAGCGGCCAGCGTCTGTCGGGCGAGGCCCAGTGCGGCGTCAGGCAATGCCGGGCATGGGGCGTGCCCCGGTCGCGCGCGCCAGGCGGATCGGCCGAGCCCGGCGCGCCGGAGCGAGGCGCATCGCATCGTCAGTTTCACGACGGCGGTGGTGCATGCGTGCGCCGGGCGGTATAGTCACTCGCCCTCAACCGTCGCGGCCGTGTCCTCTCCCATCGCTCACGTCACCCCCGACCGCCCTCCGTCGTCGCCACCGCGCCCGCGCAGCGTCGGGCTCCGCAGCGCGCTCCTCGGCGCCGCGTTCCTCATGGCCACCTCGGCGATCGGGCCCGGGTTCCTCACGCAGACCGCCGTGTTCACCGCGCAGCTCGGCGCCAACCTCGGCTTCGCGATCCTCACGTCGATCCTCTTCGACCTCGGCGCGCAGCTCAACATCTGGCCCGTGATCACCGTGAGCGGGCGGCGCGCGCAGGACATCGCGAACGCCGTGCTCCCGGGGCTCGGCCACTTCCTCGCCGCCCTCGTCGCGCTCGGCGGGCTCGCGTTCAACGTCGGCAACGTCGCCGGCGCGGGGCTCGGCGTGAATGTCATGTTCGGCACCCCCGTGGCCACGGGCGCCGCGATCAGCGCCGCGATCGCCGTCGGGGTCTTCGTCGTGAAGGAGGCCGGGCGCGCGATGGACCGCTTCGCGCTCGCGCTGGGCTTCGTGATGATCGGGCTCACGACATATGTCGCGATCGCGTCGCACCCGCCCGTGGGCGACGCCGCGCTACGCACCATCGCCCCCACGCACGTCGACGTGCTCGCGATCGTCACGCTGGTTGGGGGAACCGTGGGCGGGTACATCACCTTCGCCGGCGCGCACCGCCTCCTCGACGCCGGCGTGCGCGGCCCCGAGGCCACGGGGCACGTCCTCCGCTCCGCGGGCACCGCGATCGGCGTGGCGTCGCTCATGCGCGTCGTGCTCTTCCTCGCCGCGCTCGGCGTGGTCGCGCAGGGGCTCGTGCTCGACCCGGGGAACCCGCCCGCGGCCGTGTTCCGCCTCGCCACGGGGGCGGTGGGCTACCGCGTGTTCGGCCTCGTCATGTGGTCCGCCTCGATCACCTCGGTCGTCGGCTCCGCGTACACCTCGGTCTCCTTCCTCCGCAGCCTCGGCGCGTGGCTCGACCGGCGGTGGACGTGGGTGGTGATCGCGTTCACCGTCGTGTCGACCGCCGTGTTCCTCGCCGTCGGGCGCCCGGTGAAGGTGCTCGTGCTCGTGGGCGCGCTCAACGGGCTCATTCTCCCGATCTCGCTCGGCGTGATGCTCGTGGCCGCGCACCGGCGCGCGATCGTGGGCACGTACCGGCACCCGTGGTGGCTCGCCGCCGCCGGCATCGTCGTCGCCCTGAGCATGGCCGTGCTGGGCGTGTGGACGCTCGTCACGCAGATCCCCGCGCTCGCCCGCTGACCGCGGCCCCGCGGCTCCACTTCTCGCCGCTGCGCGGTGCCGCTAGAATTCCGCGGGCGACGTCTACCGCCCGCGCCCTCCCTTCACGCCCTGCCATGGCTCCGCACCTCCTCCTCGCCTACAACTTCCCCCCGATGGCGGGCGGGATCTCGCGCTGGATGGAAGAGCTGGCGCGCCGCTACCCGCAGGGCACGCTCGTGGTCTCCACGGGTCCGGACCCCGATGTCGCCGCGGCGGCCGCCGTGGACGGGACGTTCCCGAACCGCGTCGACCGGCTGGCGATGCCGCGCGAGCGGCTGCGCACGATCCCCGGGCTCATTGCCTGGTCGCGCCGCACGCGCGCGCTCGCGGCGGAGGTGGGCGCGTCGTTCATGTGGTGCGGGAACGTGAAGCCGCCCGCGTACGCGGCGCGATACGCCGCGACGCGCCTCGGCGTCCCGTACGGGGTGATCCTGCACGGTACCGACCTGCTCCAGCTCCGCCGCAACGTCCGCACGTGGAAAGGGGTCTACAAGCGGCGCACCGCGCGCTCGCTCCTCGGCTCGGCCGCGGTCCTGGTGACGAACAGCGCGTGGACGCGCGCCCTCGCGCTCGACATCCTCGAGGAAATCGGCTGCGACCGCGCGCGGCTCGACGTGCGCACGGTCCTCCTCGGCGCCGACATCGCGCAATTCCGCCCGGGGCTCGACACCGCCGCGGTCCGCGCGAAGTACGGCCTCGACGGTGGGACGTGGATGGTGACCGTGGCGCGCCTCATCGCGCACAAGGGGCAGGACGTCACGCTGCGCGCCCTCGCCGCGCTCGCCGGCGAGGCGCCGGAGCTGCGCTACGCGATCGTGGGCTCGGGCTCCTACCGCGACACGCTCCACGCGCTCGCGGCCGAGCTGGGCATCGCGCACCGCGTGCGCTTCCTCGAGAACGTCCCCGACGCCGATCTCCCCGCGCTCTACAACGCGGCCGCGATGTACGTGGGCCCATCGCGCAACGTCGACGTGCACATCGAGGGGTTCGGCATCTCCTTCGTCGAAGCCTCGGCGTGCGGCATCCCCGTGATCGCGGGGCGGAGCGGCGGCGTCCCTGAAGCCGTCACCGATGGCGTGACCGGGCTCCTCGTCGACGCCGAGTCCCCGGCGGCCGTCGCGAGCGCTGTGCGCCGTCTCCTGCGCGATCCCGAGCTCGCGCGCCGGCTCGGTGCCGGCGGACGCAACGCCGCGGAAACGTACTACAACTGGGACCGCGTGACCCGCGACATTCGCGCCATCGGCGAGGAGCATGCGCGGCGGTAGGGCACTTGACGCCCTCCGGACGCGGTGTACCTTTGCTCGTATGCGCCGCACGGACGTCCTCCTCCTTACCAGCACCCTCGGCCTCGCGCTTCGTGGCCGGGGGATTTCGCGCATGGGAGGCAGGGCCGAGTAACGCGGCGCTGACGTGACCAGCGGCTCCTCCCATGGCACCGATGGGAGGAGCCTTTTTGTTGTGGGCCCTCCCGGTGCCGGCGGGAGAAGACGCTCGGCGCGTAGCACGCGGAGCTCGGCGGGACGGCGCGTCACTCCTCACCGTCGTGGGCTCTACCATGATCCTTCCACCAGACTTCGCGGCTCACCTCCAGCCGCGCCCCCGCCACCCGCGGATGGGCCAGCGTACCGACGCGTCCACTTCCCACCCCGGCCCATCGTCCGGGACCGACACCGCGCACCGGCACGACGTGACCTCGCGGCTTCCCGCCTCGGACACCGCCGTCTCGCAGGCCGACGGAGCCGCCTGATGGACACGACCACCGCTGTGGCTCCCGCCCCCCGCGTGCGCATCTTCGACACCACGCTTCGTGATGGCGAGCAAGCGCCCGGGTGCACGATGACGCTCATCGAGAAGCTCGACGTCGCGCGGCAGCTCGCGCGCCTGCGCGTGGACATCATCGAGGCCGGCTTCCCCGCCTCGTCTCCCGGGGAGACGGAGGCCGTGCGCGCCATCGCCGAGCAGGTCGGCACGGCGGACGGCCCCGTGATCTGCGGCCTCGCCCGCGCCACCACGTCCGACATCGAGACCTGCGCGCGAGCCATCGAACCCGCCGTGCGCAAGCGCATCCACACCTTCCTCGCCACCTCCGACGTGCACCTCGAGCACAAGCTGCGCATGACGCGGAGCGCCGTGCTCGAGCGCGTCGCCGCCGCCGTCGCCACCGCGCGCACCTTCGTCGACGACGTGGAGTTCTCCCCCGAGGACGCCGGGCGGTCGGACCCTGACTTCCTGTGCGACGTGTTGCGCGTCGCCATCGAGGCCGGCGCGACGACGCTCAACATCCCTGACACCGTCGGCTACGTCACGCCTGCGGAATACGGCGCGCTCATCGAGCGCATCTGCGCGCTCGCCGCGCAGACCCCCGGGATCGTCGTCTCCACGCACTGCCACGACGACCTCGGCCTCGCCGTCGCCAACTCCCTCGCCGGCGTGCGCGCCGGCGCGCGGCAGGTCGAGTGCACCGTGAACGGGATCGGCGAGCGCGCGGGCAACGCCTCGCTCGAGGAAGTCGTGATGGCGCTCCACACCCGCGCCGCGTACTTCGGCGTCCACACCGGGATCGACACGCGCGAGCTCGCGCGCACCTCGCGCCTCGTCTCCGCGTGCACCGGCGTGTACATGCCCCCCAACAAAGCCATCGTCGGCGCCAACGCGTTCGCGCACGAGGCCGGGATTCATCAGGACGGCGTGCTCAAGCACCGCGCGACCTACGAGATCATGACCCCCGAGTCCGTCGGCATCGACGGCTCCGCGCTCGTCCTCGGCAAGCACTCCGGCCGCCGCGCCGTGCGCAAGCGCCTCGCCGACCTCGGGTACGAGCTCGACGACGAGCAGTTCCACGCCGTCTTCACCCGCTTCAAGGAGCTCGCCGACCGCAAGAAGGTCATCGACGAGCGCGACCTCGTGGCGCTCGTCTCCGGCGAGATCGACCAGCCCTCGGCGCGCTGGGAGCTCGCCCAGGTGCAGGTCGCGTGCGGCACACACGCCATCCCCACCGCCACCGTTGCCCTCCGCGGCCCCGACGGCGAGGCGCGCATCGCCTCTGCCACCGGCACCGGGCCGGTGGACGCCGTGTGCAAGGCCGTGAACACCGTCACCGGCGAGCTCGGGGAGCTGAGCGAGTTCACCGTGCACAGCGTCACCGAAGGGATCAACGCCGCCGGGCAGGTCACCGTGCGCGTGACCGACTATCACACCGGGCGCGCCTTCCGCGGGCACGGCGTGCACACCGACGTCATCACCGCTTCCGGGCAGGCCTACGTGGCCGCGCTCAACCGCCTCCTCGAGGCGCGCGCGAGCCACGGGAACGTCCTCGCCACCACGACGGCCCCCACCGCGGAGGCGGCCGTATGAGCGCCACGCCACCCACGACGCTCTTCGACAAGGTGTGGAGCGCCCACGTCGTGCGCCCGGAGACGGCATCGACCCCCGCGGTGCTGTACGTCGACCTGCACCTCGTGCACGAAGTCACCTCCGCGCAGGCGTTCACCGAGCTGCGCGCGCGCGGGCTCCGCGTGCGCCGCCCCGCGAGCACCGTCGCGACCATGGATCACTCCACCCCCACCACCCCGCGCCCGCGCTCCGCGGCGCGGCTCGCCGACCTTCCGGTGCTCGACGGCCAGGCGCGCGCGCAGCTCGAGCAGCTCGCGCGCAACTGCGCGGAGTTCGGCATCCCGCTCTTCGCCCTGGGCGACGTGGAGCAGGGGATCGTGCACGTGATCGGCCCGGAGCTCGGGCTCACGCAGCCGGGGATGACCATCGTCTGCGGCGACAGCCACACGAGCACGCACGGCGCCTTCGGCGCGCTCGCCTTCGGGATCGGCACCTCGCAGGTCGCGCACGTGCTGGCCACGCAGTGCCTCCTGCAGACCAGGCCCAGGACCATGGAAGTCCGCGTCGACGGGCGCTTGCGCCCCGGCGTGACGGCGAAGGACCTCATCCTCGCCGTCATCGCCAAGATCGGCGTGGGGGGCGGCACGGGGCACGTGATCGAGTACACGGGTCCGGCCGTGCGCGCGCTCTCGATGGAGGAGCGCATGACGGTCTGCAACATGTCGATCGAGGCCGGCGCGCGCGCCGGGATGATCGCCCCCGACGACACGACGATCGAGTACCTCGCCGGCCGCCCGTACGCGCCGCGCGGTGACGCCTGGGAGGCCGCCGTGCGCGACTGGCGCGCGCTGCGCAGCGATGACGGCGCCCGCTTCGATCGCCAGATCACGATCGACGCGACGTCGCTCGCGCCGATGATCACCTACGGCACGAACCCCGGGATGGGGATCCCGATCACCGAGGCTGTGCCCGAGCCCGAGCGCTTCACCGATCGTACGGAGCGCGACAGCGTGGCCAAGGCGCTCCGCTACATGGGGCTCACTCCCGGGCGCCCGATCGTGGGGACGCCGGTCGACGTCGTCTTCATCGGGAGCTGCACCAACGCGCGCCTCTCCGACCTCCGCGCCGCGGCCGCGATCCTGCGCGGCCGCCGCGTCGCGGACGGGGTGCGCGTCCTCGTGGTGCCGGGCTCGCAGCAGGTGAAGCGCGCGGCCGAGGCCGAACGGTTGGACCACGTTTTCCGCGAAGCCGGGGCCGAGTGGCGCGAGGCCGGGTGCTCCATGTGCATCGCCATGAACGGCGACCAGCTCGCCGCCGGACAGCTCGCCGTCTCCACGAGCAACCGCAACTTCGAGGGGCGGCAGGGCGCCGGCGGGCGCACCCTCCTCGCCAGCCCCCTCACCGCCGCCGCCGCCGCCGTCACCGGCA
>JADGGM010000051.1 GCA_019689955.1 Gemmatimonadaceae bacterium | reverse complement strand
TCGCCACCCCGGTGCTCCCGCCCCCCGGGAAGTCCGCCTCGACGATCTGCACCGCGAGCCCCTCGCGCGCGAGCGCCAGCGCGCACGCCGCGCCCACCACGCCGGCGCCCACTACCACCACGTCCGGGCGGGCCGACGACATCACGACTCCGGGAAGCCGAACCGAAAGGGGTCGTGCGGGTCGAAGAACAGCGTCGCGCGCGACGTCACGAACGCGCGCCCCTGGATGTACGGCACCACCGCCCCGTTCCGCTCCTCGATCCACCCGGTGAACAGGCTCCCGGTGATGCTCTCCTGGTGCCACCGCTCCCCCGGCGCCAGCGCGCCGCGCGCGTACAACGTCGCCATCTTCGCCGACGTCCCCGTGCCGCACGGCGACCGGTCGAACGCCGCGCCCGGGCAGAGCACGAAGTTGCGGCTGTCCGCATCCGCGCGGCGCGGCGCGCCGAAGAGCTCGATGTGGTCGACCATCGCGCCGTCGGCGCCCGTGATCCCGCGCGCGCGGAGCGTGTCGCGGATCGCCGTCGTCACGCGCAGCAGCTCGCGCACGTTCGCCAGCTCGAGCGGCAGGTCGGGGAGCTCGGTGAGGAAGAACCAGTTCCCGCCGTACGCGACGTCTCCCCGCACGAGCCCCACGCCGGGGACCTCGACTTTCACGTCGCTCAGATGGCGGAAGGCGATGACGTTCTCCACCGTCACCGCCCCGTCGGGGGCGAGCTCCGCGCGCACCGTCCCCGCCGGGGTGTCGATGCACACGGACCCCGGCCCGATCCGGCCGAGGTGCTCGAGCGTGCGCACCACGCCGATGAGCCCGTGCCCGCACATGCCGAGGTAGCCCACGTCGTTGAAGAAGACCACCCCCGCCAGCGCGGCGGAGGAGACCGGCGGCGTGAGGAGCGCGCCCACGATCGCGTCGTGCCCGCGCGGCTCGCACACCACGGCGCGCCGCAGCATGTCGAAGTCGCGGCGCAGCGCCTCGCGCCGCGCCGCCATCGTCGCTCCCGGCGGCTGGGGCCAGCCGCCGACCACGACGCGCGTCGGCTCGCCCTCGGTGTGCGAGTCGATGATCTCGATCGCGCGGACGTCGCGCAGCGCCGTGGTCATTGCCGCCCTACGGCTGCGTGGCCAGCCGCTCGCGGATGAGCGCGAGCGCGGCGTCGAGCTCCGCCCCCTCCAGCTCCAGCCGCGGCGGGCGGACGACGCTGCTCCCGCGCCCCACCTCGCGCTGTACGAGCTTGATGAGCTGCACGAACTTGGGCACGGTGTCGAGCCTCAGGAGGGGGAGAAACCAATCGTAGAGCGCGCGCGTGCGTGCCACGTCTCCGGCCACGGCGAGGTCGAAGAGCCGCACCGACGCGTCGGGGAGCGCGTTCACGAGCCCCGCGATCCACCCCACCGCCCCGGCGCACACTCCTTCCACGACCAGATCGTCCAGGCCGACGAACAGCGCCACCCGGTCCCCGAGCCGCTCGCGGATGGCGGTGATGCGGCGCACGTCGCCGCTCGACTCCTTCACCGCCTGCAGGTTCGCGTGGCGCGCGCACAGCGTGGCGATCTGCGGCGGGGTGAAGTCGGTGCCGTAGGCGATGGGGTTGTTGTACAGCATCGCCGGGAGCGGCGTCGCCGCGAAGACCGCGTCGACGTGCGCGAGCATCTCCCGCTCGTCGCCGCGGTACACGTACGGAGGGAGCACCATGAGCCCATCGCACCCCACGCGCTGCGCGGCGCAGGCGAGCGCCACGGCCTCGGCGGTCGAGAGGGCGGAGATCCCCGCGACCAGCGGCACGCGGTCGCCGATCGCGCGGCGGCAGATCTCGAGGACGCGCACCTTCTCGTCGTGCGTGAGCGTCGCCCCTTCGCCGAGCGAGCCGAGCGGGACGATCCCGCGCACGCCGCGCTCCACGAGCCACCGCACGTGGGCGTCCAACGCGCGCTCGTCGATCGAGAGATCGGAGTGGAACGGGGTCGTGATCGCGGGGAACACCCCGCGCCAATCGTGCGGTTGCATGCGTGAGAGGGGTCAGGGATTGATCTGGACCGTCTTGATCTCCGTGTAGAACTCGCGCGCGGCCGGGCCCTGCTCGCGGCTCCCCGAGCTGGACCCCTTGAAACCGCCGAACGGCGCGTGCGGGTCCACCCCCGTGGTGTCGCCGTTCACGCGCACCAGCCCCGCCTCGATCCGCTGCACGTAGCGGAGCGCGGTGCGCAGATCGCGCGTGAAGAGCGAGGCGCTGAGCCCGTACGGCGTGCGATTGGCGAGCGCGATCGCGTGGTCGAGGTCGTCGGCGACGAGGGTCCCGAGCACGGGGCCGAACAGCTCGCGCTGCGCCAGCGGCGCGTCGGCGCTCTCGAAGCGGATCACGGTCGGCGCGAAGTAGAAGCCGCGGCGGAAGCGCGGGTCGTGCGGGAGCTCCCCGCCGAAGAGGCGCTCCGGCGCGGCCTCGGCCAGCGACCGGGTGAGCGACGCGTGCGAGCGCTCGCTGATGAGTGGCCCGACCGCGGCGGCCGGATCGTCGACGGGCCCCAGCGGGAGCGCCTCCACCTGCGCGCGCAGGCGAGCGAGGAAGTCCTGCTCCACCTCCTTCGCGATCACGACGCGGCTCGTGGCCGTGCACTTCTGCCCCGCGTAGCGCATCGCCCCGGACGCCGTGAGCGCAGCGGCCGCGTCGAGATCGGCATCGCCCGCCACGATCACGACGTTCTTCCCCCCCATCTCGGTCTGGTAGCGCACGTTGCGCTCCGCCGCGATGGCGGCGACCGCGGCGCCCACCGCCGACGATCCGGTGAAGCTGATCCCGCGCACCGCGCTCGCGCGGAGGAGCGCGGTGCCGACGGTGGGCCCGGTGCCGTGGACCACGTTGAACACACCCGGCGGGAGCTCCGCCGCGGCCGCGGTCTCGGCGAGGAGCGAGGCCATCGAGGCGGAGGCCTCCGAAGGCTTGAGGACCACCGTGTTGCCGAAGGCGAGCGCCGGCGCCGCCTTCCAGAGCGGGATCGCGAGCGGGAAGTTCCACGGCGTGATGAGCGCCACCACGCCGAGCGGCTCGCGAAGGGTGAACTGGAGCGCGTTCGGGACCTGCGCGGGGATCACCGAGCCCACCTCGCGCACCGCTTCCCCCGCGTAGTAGCGGAGGATCACCACGCAGCGCGCGACCTCTCCGCGCGCCTCGGCGATCGGTTTCCCCACCTCGCGCGCCATCGCGCGCGCCAGCTCGTCGGCGCGCGCAGCGATGACGGCGGCCCAACGGTGGAGGTACTCCGCGCGCGCCGGCCCCGCGAGCACGCGCCAACTCTCGAGCGCGGAGGCCGCAGCCTCCACCGCCGCGTGCGCATCGCTCGCCTCCCCCTCGGGGACGTGCGCGATGATGTCGGCGGCGTCGGAGGGGTTCACATCGGGGATCCAGCGGTCACCCGACGCCGCGCGCCAGGTGCCGTCGATGAAGTGTCGAAGCCGGATCACGTCCGCCATGGGTCAGCTCACGCTCTCCCGCTGCTCGCGGATGAAGCGCACGAGCGAGCGCCCGGCGCCGAGGATGTGCGACTCGAGGAGCCGGCAGGCCCGCTCGGCGTCGCGGTCGCGCGCGGCGTCGACGATCCCCCGATGCTCCTCCTTCGCGCGCCCCTCGCCGTGCGTGAGGGCGAGCTGCATGCGCGAGTAGCGGTTCGTGTGATGATGCAGGTTCTCGACGACCGCCATGGTGAGCGGTCGGCTCGCCGCCGCATAGAGGGTGGAGTGGAGCTGCCAGTTGAGGTCCCCCCACGCGGCGACATCACCGCGGGCCAGCGCGGCGTCGAAGGCGTCGAGCATGTCGGCGGCGCGATGCACGTCGTCGTCGGTCATGCGCGGGATCGCACGCCGCAGGAGATCGGTCTCGATGAGCGCACGGAACTCGAACAGCTCCTCGATCTCGGCGATCGACAAGCTGGAAACGACGACGCCGCGGTGCGGGTTGAAGGTGACGAGCCCCTCGACCTCGAGCTGCCGCAGCGCCTCGCGGACGGGGATGCGGCTGACGCCGAGCTCCGCGGCGATGGCGTCTTGCCGGAGCTGCTCCCCCTCGGCGTAGGTGCCGTTGAGGATGCGCTCGCGAATCGCCTCGAGGGTGGCGGCCGCGAGGGTCCGGCGCGGCACGGGGCGCACCGCGGGGGAGGCGGCGGGAGCGTTCGGGCGCTCGACGGGTTCGGCGCGCGAGGCGGGGCGGTGTTGTGTGCGGCGCATAGGTTCGGATAAAATATCCAGAGAGTCCGGCAACGGTCAACCGACAAACTTATGGTGGTCTGACATATTTTGTGGGTCTGACATATTTTGGCATAGGCCATAACGCCTTCATGACATTACCATGACATTGTGATAACAAAATGGCGATGACAGCTCGCCGCCCTTTCGATGACTCACTGAACAGGTAGCGCCGCCGCGGCCCTCGCGCCGCGCCGCCGCCCCCCCCCCCCCCCCCAAGGAGGCGCGGGGGGCAGACATGCTAAGTCTACGCCGGCTCATCGGCCTGCCCGTCGTGCTCGCGCTCGCGCCAGCTTGGGCCGCGGCCCAGGCCGGGAGCGCCACGATCAGTGGCCACGTCACCAGCGAAAGCGGACAGCCGCTCGCCAACGCCAGCGTCGTGCTCCGCGGCACTGGGTTCGGAACGCTCACGAAGGACGACGGCCAGTTCTCCTTCACCATCCCCGCCACCCGCGTGACCGGACAGACGGCCACGCTCACCGCGCGCCTCATCGGCTACAAGGCGAGCACCGCGACGATCACCCTCAGCGCCGGCACGATCACCCACGACTTCGTGCTCGAGTCGAACCCGGTCCAACTGCAAGGGGTCGTCGTCACCGCGCTCGCGATCCAGAAGCAGAAGAGCCAGCTCGGCACCGCGGTGCAGCAGCTCTCGAGCGAGGAGCTGAACGCCACGCACGACCAGAACATCGTGAACCAGCTCGAGGGGAAAGTCTCAGGGGTCACGATCAACGCCTCGGGCACGCAGGGCGGCTCCACGAACATCGTGATCCGCGGCGCCAACTCGATCACCGGCGACAACACGCCGCTCTTCGTGGTCGACGGGATCCCGGTCTCGAACCGCGACCGCGGCGGACACCCGATGGGCGGGAACGCGCAGAGCGGCGGGTGGGACTTCGGGAGCGCGATCAGCGACATCAACCCCGACGACATCGCGAGCATCACGATCCTCAAGGGGCCCAACGCCGCGGCGCTCTACGGCTCACGCGCCGCCAACGGGGCGATCATCATCACCACCAAGAACGGCGGACGCACCGACGGGAAGATCGAGACGCGCCTCACCACGAGCTACACCTGGGACAAGGTCGGCATCCTCCCCGACTACCAGAACCAGTACGGGCAAGGCTCCGCCGGACAATTCAGCTACGTGGACGGCAACGGCGGCGGGGTCCAGGACTACAACGACCAGTCCTACGGCCCGAAGCTCGACGGCCGCCTGGTCGACCAGTTCACGGGCGCGCAGCAGCCCTGGGTCGCACACCCGAACAACGTCGAGAGCTTCTTCAACACCGGCCACACCTACGACGTCAACCTCGCCGCCAGCGGCGGGACCGACCGCGCGAACGCGCGCCTCGCGGTGGGCGCGCAGAACGTGAGCGGGATCATCCCGAACAACTTCTTCCAGCGGTTCACCGGTTCACTCGCCGGCGACCTCAAGGTCGGGAGCCACCTCTCGACCAACGCGAGCCTGAACTTCATCCGCAACAACGGGGAGAATCGCCCGGGCGTCGGATACAGCAACGGGATCCTCGAGCAGTTCGTGTGGTTCGGGCGCCAGGTGGACATGAACGCGCTCCGTGCCCACTGGAACGACTACGACGCCAACGGCCGCCATTTCAACTGGAACCAGAGCTACCACAGCAACCCGTTCTGGCTCCAGTACGCGAACCCGGAGCGCGACACCCGCAACCGGTTCATCGGCACGGTCTCGGCCCGCTACGCGTTCACCGACTGGCTGAACGCGACGCTCCGGACGGGATCGGACATCTACAACATGTCCATCGACCAGGACTTCGGGCCCGACAACGTGAGCTGGAGCGGCCTGTCCGACCCGAGCTACAACGGCGGCTTCTCCCTCTTCAACAACGCGAGCCACGAGAACAACACCGACGTCCTCGTCTCGGCCACGCGCCAGGTCGCGAGCCGGCTCGGCGTCTCCGCGACGGTCGGCGCCGCCAAACGCTACACGACGTACAACAGCACGCAGCAGCAGACGACCGGCATCCTCGTTCCGGGGATCTACAACGTCTCCAACGCGGCCGTCACCCCCACGCTCAACCAGTACAGCGAGCGCTTACAGCTCAACAGCGTGTACGGGTCCGCGTCGTTCACCTGGAACGACTGGTGGACCGTCGAAGGGACAGCGCGCAACGACTGGTCGTCGACGCTCCCCAAGGGGAACAACTCGTACTTCTACCCCTCCGTGAACACGTCCGTCGTGCTCACGGATGCGATCCCGAGCCTCAAGTCGCGCGTCCTCTCGTACATGAAGGTGCGCGGCTCGCTCGCCCGCGTGGGGAACAGCGCCACCCCCTACCAACTGCGCACCACCTTCGTCGGCGACTCGCGCAAGTTCGGCGGGCTCCCGCTGTACTCGCTCGGCGACACGCTCGCCAACGCCAACCTGAAGCCCGAGATCACCAAGTCGGGTGAGGTCGGCCTGGAGCTCGGCTTCTTCGGCGACCGCGCGAGCCTCGACGCGACGTACTACGAGAAGTCCACGACCAACCAGATCATCAACATCACCGTCTCCTCCGCGGCGGGGTTCAGCCGCCAGGCGGTGAACGCCGGCGACATCACCAACAAGGGGTTCGAGGCGCTGCTCAACGTGACGCCGATCCGCACACGGAGCGGCTTCGAGTGGAACACGACCTTCAGCTACTCGCACAACCGCAGCGAGGTCGCGCGCCTCGCGCCGGGGATTCAGACGGTCGTCCTGGGCAGCGCGTGGTACATCAACGTCGAGGCACGGCGCGGCGAGTCGTACGGCGCGCTCTACGGCAACAGCTTCCTCCGCGACAGCGCCACGGGGCAGCTCCTCCTGGAGAACGGGCTCCCGCAAGTGGGGCCGCAGAAGGTGCTCGGCAACGTGCAGCCCGACTGGACCGGCGGGTGGAACAACGAATTCCGCTACAAGCACGCCACCCTGAGCTTCCTCTTCGACATCCACCAGGGGGGCGACATCTTCAGCATCACGAACATGTGGGGCACCTACAGCGGCGTCTTCGCCTCCACGCTGCACGGCCGCGAGAAGGATTGGGACGCGCCCGGCATCGTAGCGCGCGGGATCGACCAGGCGACCGGTCAGCCCAACACGACGAGCGTCACCGCCGAGCAGTACTACCAATCGCTGGGCAACAACTTCATCCACGAAGCGTTCGTGTACGACGATAGCTGGATCAAGCTGCGCGAGGTGCGCCTCGCGTACGACCTCCCGTCGTCGCTCGTAAGCCGCATGCGGGCCCAGGCCGTGACCCTCGCGTTCATCGGGCGCAACCTGTGGACGCACACGAACGTGCCGAACATCGACCCGGAGTTCTCGTACAGCACGGGGAACTTTCAGGGAGTCGAGTACGCCACCATCCCGAACCCCAAGAGCTTCGGGATCAACCTGCAGGTGACGCCATGACCGGCCATCGTCACGCGGCGGCGCCGACGCGAGTCCGCGTCGCCGGGGTTGCGGCAGCGTGCGCCGTCCTGCTCGCGGCAGGTGGGTGCGACAACAGCAACCTCACGAGCATCAACAACGATCCCAACCACCCGACGGTCGCCCCCGCGGGCCCCGTGTTCACGAACGCGACCCGGACCGCGGTGGGGCGGTGGCTGGGCACGGGCTTCGACCTGCGCGGCACCGAGTGGGTGGCGCAGCACCTCGCCGAGGTGCAGTACCCCGACGAGGATCGCTACGCCCGCCTGCAGGGCTCGAACACCACCGGCTTCTTCGACGCAGCGTACGCCAACGAGCTCGAGGACTTCAAGAAGGTCGTATCCGTCGGGCGCTCGGACCAGGACGCGGGGGTCTACGCCCCGGCGCTCGTCATGCAGACATGGACGTTCAGCAACCTCACCGACGTATGGGGCGACATCCCGTACTCGCAGGCGCTCCAGGGGGACACGGCGGGGGGCACGCTCACCCCGGCGTACGATGCCCAGAAGGACATCTACACGAGCTTCTTCGCCACGCTGCACCAGGCCGCCGTGGATCTCGATGCGGCGAGCGGCCCGGGGCTCGGGAGCGCCGATCCGATCTACGGAGGGGACAACGCGGAGTGGCAGAAGTTCGCCAACTCGCTGCACGCGCGCCTCGCCCTTCGTCTCGTGAACGTCGACCCGACGACGGCGCAGGCGGAGCTCGCGGCCGCCTTCTCCGACCCCGGCGGCGTGATCGAGACGAACGCGGACAACGCCGAGCTGCGCTGGCCCGGCGACGGCGTGTTCAACAACCCGTGGTCGGACAACTTCAAGTCGCGCGATGACCATCGCATGTCGCGCACGCTCATGGACATCCTCGTCGCGACGAACGATCCGCGGACTGGCGTCTACGCGCAGCCGGTCGCGGACTCGTCGCTCTATCCAGGCGGCTACGGCGGGATGCCCAACGGCCTGTTGAACGACTCTGCGGGGAAGTACATCAAGATCGCCTCGAAGCTCGGCGCGGGCTTCTACGCGGAGAACGGCGGCGCGCGCCAACCCTCGTTCCTGCTGACGGCGGCCGAGGTGCTGTTCATCGAGGCCGAGGCGAAGGAGCGCGGGCTCGTCCCCTCGCTCCCGGGCACGGCGAAGGAGTACTACGAGAGCGCGGTTCGCGCCTCCATGGAGCAATGGGGGATCACCGACGCGCCGACCGTCGACGCGTATCTCGCCGAGCCGAGCGTCTCTTATGACGCCGCAGCGACGCAGGCCGATCGATTGAAGCGGATCGCGGTCCAGAAGTGGATCGCGCTGTTCACTGATGGAACGCAGGCGTGGGCGGAGTGGCGCCGCACGTGCCAGCCGTCGACGGTCAAGGCGGGGCCCGCTGCGATCATCGACTTCGTCCCGCGCCGCTTCGAGTACTCGCAGACCGAGTACGCCGTGAACGCCGAGAACCTCAACGCGGCGGTGAGCCGGCAGGGGCCGGACAACTTCGGCTCCCGCATGTACTGGGACACGAACCCCACCGCCGCTCCGACGTACGTCGACGCGCCGACCTGCGGCCCGTAATCGCCATCCACCCGGAGCCCCGTGAGCGGGCGGCACCGCGACGTGCGGTGCCGCCCGCGCTCCGTTCAGGGCGTGCTATCGGCGCGGGCGCCGTGCATCATGAAGATCAAGATCAGGCCGTTCGGGTCGGCCGGGTACCCCGGGCGCGAGGCGACGCCGAACGGGTACACCTCCACCTGTGCAACGTCGGTCGCGCTGAGCATCTCCAGCACGCACGTGTTCGCCGCGTGCTGCCCATCGACGTAGATCGACGGATTGGAGGGGGTCTCGACGGTCGAGCGGCCGCGGAGGTAGATGTCGGGGCACTCGGCGGTGCGCAACACCTGCATGTTCGGCAGGCGCCGCGCGACGATGTCGAGCAGCGACCGCTCCCCCCCGCCGTGGAGGTCCTGCGCGGTGACTATCGTCCCCCGCGCGTCGTGCTTCGACGCACGAGGCCTGTTGGTCGCGCACGCCGCGAGCAGTGCGACACCGGAGAGCACCACGAGCCGAGCTGGTCGACGCGGCATGACTCCTCCTGGGCGGTCCCGCCTCCACGATCGTCGAAGCGCGCGCCGCACCACCATCGGCACGGGCCGCGCTCCACACTACGATCCTCGTCGCACCGCAGCAAGCCGGTCATGGCCAACAGACGCCCGGGCATTCACGTATAGCTGGGGAAACGCGCCCATCCGTCCGCGACCTTCACCGTGGAGCACGCATGGCTCGCTTCCCTCGTTCGTTTCTCCCCCTCGCCGCCCTCGCCACAGGCTCGCTC
>JADGGM010000050.1 GCA_019689955.1 Gemmatimonadaceae bacterium | reverse complement strand
GCGGCCCTCCAACGAGCGCTCGGGTTCGACCGCCAGGTTCCCCCCGGTACACCGGCGGCAGATTCACACCGATCCATCTGGATGGCGGATCCGGACAAGGGCCCGGGCGCGGTGGAAGACGCTGCCGCGGTGCTGCGCAAGGTCCTGGCGTACCGAGCCTGGCTCGATGAGCGCCGTGGCTGGCGGTACACGAACCCCACCCTCGAGCGGCTCGGGCTCCTGCGCGTGGAGTACCGCCGGCTCGAGGAACTGGTAGCGGACGACGCAGCGATGGCGGACGCCCCCGCGACCCTGCCCGACGTGGACGCGGAGACTCGCAAACGCGTCATCACGACGGTCCTCGATCACCTTCGCACCGGTTCCGCGATTCAGGCGCCTGAGTTCGAGCGCACCGAGTTCGAGCAGCTGCAGCAGAAGAGTCAGGCTCTCCTTGCCCCCGGGTGGGCGATCGCCCGTGACGAGCTGCCCCGGGTGCCAACGTGGTTGCTCGTCCGCGCCCCCACCAACACGAACGCACGCGACAACGAGCGCCTGCTCAGAGGTGGCTTCCAGACGACGCTGGGGAAGAAGCTCCGGAAGGCATCCCTCTGGGGGGACAATCGCGTGTGGACTCCCACGAGGCGCGACTACGAAGAGGTGTTGACGGCGTTGCTGGAGTTCCTGCGCCGGCACGGCCTGGTCGTGAAGGACCCGCAGACGCCCTTCGGACAACCGGGATGGCGCCTCGCGTCGGATGCCGTCAGGTACGTTCGCGGCACGCCTGACCGCCAGGTGAACGCGTTCTTCGTCTCGTTCTACGAGAACCTCGCGCTGCAGCTCCGCTCCCACGACTCGCCGCTCTTCGGCTTCGAGGCCCGCGAGCATACGGCGCAGGTGAAGGACGTCCGCCGGCAGTTGCGGGAGAAACGCTTCCGGTTCGGTCCCAGAGAGCGCGAGGAGCTTCGCAATTCCCCGGAAGCGGCAGCGGAGGGCGAACGTACCTCGTTTCTCCCGCTGCTCTTCTGCTCGCCGACGATGGAGCTCGGCGTCGACATCTCGGCGCTCAACGCGGTCTATCTGCGGAACGTCCCGCCGACCCCGGCGAACTACGCCCAGCGCAGCGGGCGGGCCGGCCGCAGCGGGATGGCGGCCCTCGTCGTCACCTATTGCGCTGCCCGCAGCCCGCACGATCAGTACTACTTCCGCCGCCAACGGGACATGGTCCACGGCGAGGTGCGTGCACCGCTCATCGACCTCGCCAACCGCGACCTGGTCGAAAGCCATCTCCACGCCATCTGGCTCGGGTCGTCCGGGCAACCTCTGCCCGCTGGCATTGCCGATGTTCTGGATCTGACGCCGGGTGCCGGCGAGCCGGTGCGTCCCGAAATCCTGGCCGGGCTCACGACTGCCTCGGGCGAGGAGGAAGCGCAGGCGCGAGCCACCCGCGTGCTGCAAATGCTCGAGACTGAGCTCACGCCGGATCGCGCGCCCTGGTTCACCACGCCCGATGCCTTCGCGGCCAGCACCGTCGGGCGCGCCAAGGATGCGTTCATCGCGGCCTTCGATCGCTGGCGGTCGCTCTACCGAAGCGCTCTACATCAGCGCGATCGCGCGCGGGCGATCCTGGACGACCACACCCAGCCGCGCGCGGCGCACGAGCAGGCGAAGCGCGATCAGAACGTCGCCACCGATCTGCTTCTGGCGCTTCGTGAGGGCAACCTCACGAGCACGAGCGACTTCTACCTCTATCGCTATCTCGCCACCGAGGGCTTCCTGCCGGGCTACAACTTCCCGCGCCTCCCGCTGCTCGCCTGCATCCCTGGTGAGCGCGATCGCGACCAGGCGTACGTCCAACGCCCGCGCTTTCTGGCCCTCAGCGAATTCGGCCCGCGCGCACTCGTCTACCACGAGGGGCGCACGTATCGCGTGGTCAAGGTCAGGCTCGGTGGAACGAGCGAGGGGGTGAGGCCCGCCGAGGGGCAGCTCCCGGTACTGCAGATTTACATTTGCCGCACGTGTGGTGCCGGGCACTTCGAGAATCATCACAACCACTGTCACGCGTGCGGCGCGCCGCTCGCGAGCTCGCTCATCGTCAAGAATCTGCTCCGCATCGAGCACGTGGACACGCGGCCCACACAGCGCATCACGGCGGATGACGAGGAGCGCCAGCGCCAGGGCTTCGAATTGATCACCACGTTCCGCTGGCCTGAACGCGGCGGCGCGCTCGACGTGCGGACCGTGCGCGCACTGGATGGCGACGATGAGATTCTGAAGATGCAGTACGCATCATCGGCCACCGTGTCCCGGCTCAACCTCGGGCTGAGGCGGCGAAAACAGAAAACCGTGCACGGGTTTCACATCAATCCCGTGACCGGGTGGTGGAGCCGCGAAGACGACGATGATGGTGATGCCGAGCCGCTGCCGGGTCGCATCCCCACGCAAATGGTCGTGCCGTTCGTGGAGGAGCAGAAGAACGCGCTGCACGTGCGCTTCTCTGGCGAGGCAGCCACCGATGCCGTGACACGCGCGACGCTGCAGCACGCCCTGCGGCGCGCCATGGAGGTGCGCTTCCAGCTCGAGGAGGGTGAGCTCCTGGTCGAACCGCTGCCGGATCGCGACCGGCGCGCGGGGCTGCTCTTCTACGAGGCCGCAGAAGGGGGAGCCGGTGTGCTCACGCGCGTCGTGCACGAGCCGGACATGCTAGCCTCCGTCGCCCGTGAGGCCCTTCGGCTGATGCACCTGGACATCCCCGAGGATGACACTGCACCGCTCCCACCACCGGATCAATTGCAAGATGTGGCAGGCGCGTGTGTTCGCGGTTGCTATCGCTGCCTCCTCTCTTACTACAACCAGCCGGATCACGACCTCATCGACCGGCGCGACCCCGCCGCACGAGCACTGCTGGTCCGCCTCGCCACCTCGCGCACGGTGGTGGATGCCGCGGCGGCCCCTTCGCAGCCGGTCGTATCGCAGTCCGCGACCATCGATGGATGGGCCGCCCGCTGGATCGCCGCGGCCAACGCCCTCCGTGCGCCGCTGCCTCCCTGGGTGCTGCACGAGAACGCGGTTCCGCGCTGGCCGGCCAGCTACGCCGCGGTGATCCTGCCGGATACGCCGCCCGCTGTGCGGGAACAGCTCGACAACGACGGCTCGACGCTGTTTGTCTTTCCGGCCGATACCGAGCGGTGGCCGGACGCCTTCTCGCGCCTTGCGCGCTACCTGGGAGCGAACGGATGACCGCGGCCACACACGAGTTCACGCCGGGCGCGCTCGTGCGCGCCAGAGGACGCGAGTGGGTGGTGTTGCCCGGTGGCGGCGCCGGCATACTTCGCCTGCGGCCACTCTCCGGGAGCGAGGAGGACGTCGCGCTCATTCACACCGGGCTGGAGCCCGACGTCGCCCCGGCTTCGTTCCCGTGGCCGACGGCCGAACAGGAAGGGAACCAGGAGGCCGCCGTGCTGCTTCACGACGCGCTGCGGGTCTCCCTGCGCCGTGGGGCCGGTCCCTTTCGATCGTTCGGCGAGATTGCCGTCACGCCACGTCCGTACCAGCTCGTTCCGCTGATGATGGCGCTCTCGCAGGAGGTCGTGCGGCTCCTCATCGCGGACGACGTCGGGCTCGGCAAGACGATCGAGGCGTTGCTCATCGTCCGCGAGCTGTACGACCGCGGCGAGTTGGATCGGTTCGCGGTCCTCTGTCCCCCGCACCTGGTGGAGCAGTGGACGTACGAGATTAGCTCGCGCTTCCACTTCCCGGTCGAGCCGGTGACGGCGGGAACGGCGCCGCGGCTGGAGCGCGGCCTGCCGCTCGGCACGTCGATCTTCGAGGCGCATCCGTTCACGGTGGTCTCGCTCGATTACGTGAAGAGCGATCGCCGCCGCGACGAGTTCGCTCGGAGCTGCCCGAAAGCCATCATCGTGGACGAGGCGCACACGTGTACCACCGGAGGCACCGGCCGGCACCAGCGCTTCGCGCTCGTGAAGACGCTGCTCGCGGACCCGACACGCCACGCGATTCTCTGCACGGCCACGCCGCATAGCGGTGACGAGGCGGCGTTCGTCCGGCTGTTGGGGCTCGTCGATCCCATGTTCCTCCAGCTCGAAGGGCTCGCGGACTCCGCCATCGCGGCGGAGATGCGAGAGCGCCTCGCTGCGCACCTCGTGCAACGGCGGCGCGTCGACATCCGCGAATGGCATGACGAGAAGCTCTTCCCCAGGCGCGAGACGGCGGACGTGCCATACCGCCTGACTGGACGCTGGGAGCGATTCCTCGCCTCCGTACTCGACTACTGTGAGGGAGTGACCACGCGGGTGGGAGGCGATGCCACCCGACGCCGCCTCGCCTTCTGGGGAACGCTCGCCCTCCTGCGTTGCGTCACTTCATCGCCCGCCGCCGCCGCCCGTGCGCTCCGCACGCGGCTCCAGGCCGACGGGGATCCAGCGCTGCTGGAACGTCTCGCGGCGCACGTGTTCGAAGGCGAATCCGACGAGGCAGAGAGCACGGACGACAATGAGCCCGCGGCGGATGCGGGCGATGCGGAAGTGCGCGCGCTGCTCGAGATGGCCGACGCGCTGGCCGGCGACACCAACGATCCGAAGCTCGCGAAGCTCATCGAGCACATGCACGTGTTGGTGCGCGATGGCTTCTCGCCCATCGTGTTCTGCCACTACATCGCGACGGCGAACTACGTCGGCGAGCGGCTGCGTGCGAGCTTCCCCGAGCACCACGTGGCGATCGTGACCGGAGAGCTGCCGGAGGAACTGCGCCGCGACACCGTGGAGCGGACTGGGGAGCACGAGCGCCGCATCCTCGTCGCAACGGACTGCATGTCCGAGGGGGTGAATCTCCAGGAGTACTTTGACGCTGTGGTTCACTATGACCTCTCGTGGAATCCGACACGCCACGAACAGCGCGAAGGGCGCGTGGACCGCTTCGGCCAGCGGCACCCGGTCGTGCGCGCGTCGCTCCTGCTCGGCGAGAACAATCCGGTGGATGGCGCGGTGCTGGAGGTCATTCTCCGAAAGGCGAAGCGGATCTCCGAGCGACTCGGCGTTCCGGTCCCGCTTCCCGACGACGAACACCGTCTCACGGAGGCACTGCTCAAAGCGGTGCTGTTGCGCGGCCGACGCGGCGACGGTGGCGCTCAGCTCACCCTCGATCTGGGTCGGATCCCCGAGGAAGCGGCGGCCGTCGATGTCGCGTGGCGGGATGCGGAAGAGCGTGCGCGCAAGGCCTCCACCAAGTTCGCCCAGCGGCGGCTCAAGCCGGAGCAGGTGATGCCCGAGTTCCAACGCTCCCAGGCCGCACTCGGCGACGCGGCGGAGCTCGAGCGCTTCGTCACGCGCTCGTGCGCGCGACTCGGCGCCGAACCCACGCGCCGGCGCGACGGCTCCGTGGCGATCGCGCTGAGCGCTCTGCCGCCCCTCGTGCGCGAGCGGCTGAGCGCGGTCGGCCTCGAGGGGAACACCCTGCGCGCCACGCTCGACGGCAGCGGCACGCATCCGTCGCTCACGCGCAGTCACCCACTGGTGACGACCCTCGCGGACACGCTGCTCGAGCGAACGCTGGATGCGGACGGGAACGTGGCCGATACGTCCGTGCTCGGACGCACCGGTGTCTGGCCCACCGCCGCCGTTGAGCGCAGGACGATTCTCGTCCTCGCGCGCATTCGCCACGAGCTGACCACCATTCGCGGGGAGAAGCGCCGCGACGCAATGGTGGAAGAAGCGCTCCCGGTGGCGATCGTCGCCGGCTCGAACGAGCTGCTGACCGACGCCGATGCCTCCACGCTTCTCCTTGCGCCCGCCTCCGCAACGCTACCGCCGCCCGTGCGCCAGGCGCAGCTCGAGTGGCTCGGTGGCCAACGCGATGCCATCGCGCAAGCGCTGAAGCACGTCGCCGAGCGTCGCGCCGCAGTTCTGCTGGACGACCACCGGCGCGTACGTGACGCGGCGAAGGCACACGGGCGTTACGAGATTCGGACGGTGGAACCGGTGGACGTGATCGGGGCCTGGGTTCTGCTTCCGGAGGCCCGATGAGACGCTCGACGCGACTTGGCTTCGAGGCCATCAGCATCGAGGGGGGGCTGCTCACGCCGGACTTCCTGGCCACCATCGCCGCCCTCGAGGCGCCGCGCCAGACACCGGCGGAGTACCGCATTCCCCGCGGCATCCAGGTTCGCGACGAGATCGGCCGCGCCTGGCGCATCGCGCTTGCACACTGGCCCGACATCGAGAGCGCGGCGGCCGCAGGCGGGAGCGTGGCCGCTCCAATGACCGCCATCCTGCGCGACGCGTTCGGCTGGACGTCGCTCGTCGCGGTGAGCGCTCCGCGGATCGTCGGCGAGCGCACATTCCCAATCTCCGCCTCGGCGCTCGAAGGTACGGTCCCGCTGGTGTTCGCCTCGGGCGGCACGGACCTGGACAAGCCGCTCGTCAACTTCGGTGATGGGAACAAGCGGCGCTCGGCGTTCGGACTGCTTCAGGAATATCTGAATGCCGACCCGAAGGCGTTGTGGGGCGTGGCGACAAACGGCCTCGCGCTGCGCATCACGCGCGACAACGCATCGCTCACGCGTCCGGCGTGGATCGAGGCGGACGTCGCGCGGATCATGCGCGAGGAGCGGTACGCTGATTTCTCGGCGCTCTGGCTGCTGCTCAACGAATCGCGTTTCGGCGCGCCCGGTGCGCCGCCGCACGAGTGCCCGCTGGAAGCGTGGCGTGCTGCCTCCGCGGCCGCGGGCACCGCGGCTCGCGAGCGGCTGCGCGACGGCGTGGAGGTCGCGCTCCGTGAACTGGGGAACGGCTTCCTCCAGCACCCGGCGAACGAGGCCTTGCGTGCACGGCTCCAGTCGGGAGCACTGGATCCTGCCGGGTACCAGCAACAGCTCCTGCGGCTGGTCTATCGCCTGATCTTCCTGCTCGTGGCCGAGGAGCGCGGACTGTTGCACCCCGAGACGAGTGACCCGGCGGCGCGCGATCTCTATCGCGACGGATACTCGCTGGGCCGTTTGCGCCAGCGCGCGGCGCGCCGGCGCACGTACGACCGTCACGAGGACGTGTGGATCGGGCTTCAGATCGTGTTCCGCGCGTGCGCCACCGGGGAACCGCGGCTCGCGATACCGGCATTGGGCGGGCTCTTTGCGGCCCACCAGACGCCGGACCTCGATGCCGCGCGCATCGCGAATCGCTTCCTGCTCGCCGCGATCTATCGCCTCACCTGGTTGGAGGACCGGGACACGCTCGTGCGCGTGAACTGGCGCGACATGGGTACGGAGGAGCTGGGAAGCGTGTACGAGTCGCTGCTGGAGCTGGTGCCGATCGTGCGCGTCGACTCGCGCCACTTCGGCTTCGTCGGGGACGCCGCGCTCGGCGAGGAGGGGGGCGAGCGTCCCGCGCGCGGGCACGCGCGCAAGCTCACCGGGAGCTACTACACGCCGGACTCGCTGGTGCAGGCACTGCTCGACAGCGCGCTCGACCCGGTGGCACAGCGGGCCGAGTCGAGCGCCGATCCGGAGCACGCGCTGTTGTCTCTGGCGGTGCTCGACCCGGCGTGCGGGAGTGGCCACTTCCTGCTCGGCGCTGCGCGGCGGCTGGCGGCGCGGCTCGCGCGCGTGCGAAGCGAAGGGACGCCGCCGCCCGCTGCATATCGCACCGCGCTCCGCGATGTGATCACGCATTGCATCTACGGCGTGGACAAGAACGCGATGGCGATCGAGCTGGCTCGCATCGCGCTCTGGCTGGAAGCCATCGACCCAGGGCGGCCCTTGGCGTTCCTCGATCACCATCTGGTGCACGGGGACGCACTGCTCGGCGTGCTCGACCCGTCCTTGCTGGATGACGGTATTCCCGACGGGGCATACGCGGCGCTCACCGGGGACGACAAGGCAGTCGTCAAAGAGTTGAAGAAGCAGAACGCCGCGGCGCGCAAGCAGCTCGAGCGGGAGCGGAAGGGCGGGCAGATCACGTTCTCGTTCAAGACTGACGAGTGGGCCCAAGCGCTGGCCGCCGTGGACGCGATGCCCGACGGTTCGCTGGCCGAGGTGGCGGAGAAGGAGGCGGCGCTGAGGCGAGTGATGGAATCCGACGCGAATCGGTCGCGGTTTGCTCAGGATGCGTACGTGGCGGCGTTCCTCCTCCCCAAGACGGCCGCGACGAAGGGGTCAGTGCCGACTACCGCAACGCTGCGCGATGTTGCGGCCGGAGTGACGCCGCCGAGGGCGATGGTGGAGGCCGTGACGGAGGTGGCGCGGAACACGCCGTTCCTGCACTGGTCGGTAACCTTCGCACCGGTGATGGCGCGCGGAGGGTTCGATTGCGTGCTTGGAAATCCGCCGTGGGAGAAGGTGAAGCTGAGCGAGAAGGAGTTCTTCTCGTCCCGCGATGAACGAATCGCCACTGCGCCGAACAAGGCACAGCGCCAGAAGCTGATCGACGAGCTGGCCGCGGCGGCGCCAGGTAGTCCCGAGCGGCGACTGTTCGAAGCGTTCGGGCGCGCCAAACAGGAAGCAGAGGGCGCGAGCTCGTTCGCGCGGTGCTCCGGACGCTTCCCATTGACCGGCGCGGGCGACATCAACTTCTATGCGCTGTTCGCGGAGACGGCGCTCGGAGCGATCCGCCGCGATGGCCGCGCTGGACTCGTGTTGCCATCCGGGATCGCTACCGACGCCGGCACGGCCGCATTCTTCCGCGAGATATCGGCCGGGCGGCTCGTGTCGCTGATCGACTTCGAGAATCGCGATGCGCTGTTCGAGTCGGTGCATCGCAGCTACAAGTTCTGCCTGCTCACTATCGGGAAGTCGGAGCGGCCCACGTTCGCGTTCTTCCTCACGCAGCCCGAGCAGCGCTTCGACGAGCGGCGACGGTTCACGCTCACACCGGACGATCTCGCGCGGCTCAACCCGAATACGCGCACGGCGCCGATCTTCCGCTCGCAGGCCGACGCGGAGCTCACGGCCAAGATCTATCGCAACGTGCCGGTACTCTGGGACGAGACGCGGGAGGACGGGAATCCGTGGGGGCTGTCGTTCGCCACAATGTTCCACATGTCGAACGACTCGCACCTGTTCCGCACGGCGCCGGGGCCGGGCCTGGTGCCGCTGTACGAGGCGAAGATGATCCACCAATTCGATCATCGGTTCGCCACGTACACCGGCGGTGACGAGGACTCGACACGTGAGGTGACGGAGGAGGAGAAGCAGGATCCGGACTTCCGGGTGCGGCCGCGGTACTGGGTGCCGGAAAAGGAGGTGGAGGCGCGGCTCAGGGATCGTGGGTGGAACAAGCCGTGGCTGCTCGGCTGGCGGGATATCTGCCGGGCGACGGACGAGCGGACGGTGATTGCGTCGGTGATACCGCGGGTGGGGGTGGGGAACACGCTCCCATTGCTGTTCCCCAACTCGAGCATTGACGCCCTGCACGTTGCGTGCCTTCTCGCTACACTATGCTCGCTGGTGCTCGACTACGTGGCACGACAGAAGGTCGGCGGCACTCATCTCAACTTCTATCTGGCGAAGCAGCTTCCGGTACCGAGGCCAGACCAGTTTAACCATTCTTTGATAGGCGACATTGCAGTGCGCGTCGCGGCGCTATCGTCTGGCGCAGATATGGCCAGATTTCGGGACGCTCTCTGCGGCATTCCTGCCAGCAGGCCGCTGCAAACGGACGAGGCGCCAGTGATCCGCGCCGAACTCGATGCGATGTTGGCGCATCGGTTCGGCCTCGATCGCGACGACCTCCGGTTTGTGCTCGATCCATCCGAGCGGTTCGGTGATCCAAGTTACCCAACAGAGACATTTCGAGTGCTGAAGGAGAACGAAATCCAGCGCTACGGGGAATACCGCACCCGCCGCCTCGTTCTCGAAGCTTGGGATCGCCTTACTGCGGAAACGGTACGGCCAACGGCTGCCCCAGCCGCTCCACCGTTGGTGTCCCCAGATGAGGATATGGCCTTTGTCACCATCGCCCTGGTCCTTGCGAACGGTGGCAGTATCGACCGGGTCGCTCTCGCTCGCGCTGTCTCG
>JADGGM010000744.1 GCA_019689955.1 Gemmatimonadaceae bacterium | reverse complement strand
CCGCCCCCGGCGCCACGGATCCCGACGCCGTCGTCGCTCACCTCCAGGCGAAGCAGCGCCCCCTCGCGCGCGGCGCGGACCGCGACCGACCCGCCCGAGGCACGCGGGGCGATGCCGTGACGGATCGCGTTCTCCACCAGCGGCTGTAGGATGAGGTTCGGCACCATCGCGCGCTCCGTGTCGGGCTCGATGCGCAGCTCCACCCGCAGCCGGTCGGAGAAACGCACCTGCTGGATCTCCAGGTACCGGCGCAGCACGTCGAGCTCGCGGTCGAGCGGCACCTCGTGCTCGCCGGCGCTGTGCAGCGAGAGGCGCAGCAGGTCGCTCAGCCCCGTCACCACGCGCTCGGCCGCGCGCGGGTCGGGGGTGATGAGCGCCGTGATCGTGTTGAGCGTGTTGAAGAGGAAGTGCGGGTGGAGCTGCAGCTTGAGGCTCTCGAGCTGCGCCCGCACGAGCTGCCCCTCGAGCTCCGCGTGCGCCCGCGCCTGGCGATCGTAGCTCGTGAGGAGCCGCTCGTGCCACGCGGTCGCGTAGGTGGCCACGCCCCCCGCGATCGCCAGGAGCAGAAGCTTCGCCCCTTCGTCGAGCGGAGAGATGACCGGACCGGTGCTCGCGATCACGGGGCTCGCGATCACGCTCACCCGCGACGTCAGCACGAAGAACGCGACGAGCGCGGCGTACTCCCCCACGGCGAGCGCCGCGACCCCCGCGGCCGTGCGTGTCGACGACGTGATGGGACGCGCCGCGAGCACCACGAAGTAGGCGAGGAAGATCGGCGAGCGGAGCGCGAGCGCCGCGGACTGCGTGAGCCCGTAGGCACCCAGGATCATCGTGACGGCGGTGATGTCGACCACCGGGTTGACCACGGAGAGCCACCCGGGGAGCATGTCGTCGTGCGAGAAGATCACCCACTGCGCCAGGGTCCAACCGAGCGTGGGCGCGAGGATGAGCACGTTCATCCAGTTGAGCACGCGCGGCAGGGCGGGCGCGTAGGCGAGCGCCGCGGTCGCGAGCAGGAGGAGCACGAGGGCGCGGACGCCGTTGAGCAGCCGTTCCGCGCGCGACCGGTGCAACTCGATCAGCGGCCGGCCGGCCGCGTCAGCGATCGCGCTGGCCGGACGCTCGGCGGGTGGTCCGGAGGTGCCCATGGCGCCAATGTGCGACGGCGGTTCCGGAAGTGCAACGGCGGCGCGCCGCACCCGGGACGCCGTCACGCGTCGCGCCCCCCTCCGCCCTCCCCCGCTC
>JADGGM010000743.1 GCA_019689955.1 Gemmatimonadaceae bacterium | reverse complement strand
GTCGATGGAAGCCGCGCCGTCAGCGCTGCGTCCCGCTCGGGCGGCGCGTCACACGTGGCAGTGCACGTCGGTCATCGCGCGGTCGTGCGGATTGTACTGCGGGCGCGGCGACGCGAAGTGGTCCTCGCCGATGCGGATCTCGCGCATCTTGCCGACGTCGAACAACCGCCACCCCGTCGGTGCGCCGGATCGACTGAAGCCCTTCGTCTGATAGGCTCGCAGGACTTCGTGCCCTGCGGTGCTCGTGCCGTGTGCGTGCGGCTCCACGGTGCGCGGGCCGCCGTCGTAGCCGAAGTGGAGCACCGCGTGCTGCCGGATCGCCGTGCAGATCGTCGGATTCACTGCGCCTCCCCGTCAACAGCGAGCGCGGCCGGCGCCGACGCGGCGCGACGTCGCACTCATGCGCTGACGCTCGCAGGGGAGCGATGCCAGAATGGGGCCGCGAGGGCGCGCCATGCTCGAGATGGCTTCGGTGGTCCCGCGCTCACGCCGCGTGCGGCGGCGAATGGCCGTTGCACGGTGCGGATCAGTCCGCGTACTCCATCGTCCCCTTCCGGTCGCGCACCATCACGCTCGCCGTCGGCTCGGCGGTGTGGAACGTCACCGTCCCCTCGGGGTCGAGGTCGAGCTGCAGGATCGTGTCCCGCTGGCGCACGGCGCGGACGGGGGCGTGTTGGACGTCGGCGGGGGGCGTGCCGTCGGTGCGGACGGTCATCACCGAGCCGTCGTCGAAGCGCACGCGCGCGGTGGCGTCGCGATGCGCGACATCGACGATGGACCGTCCGCGGAGCACGGCGGTCAGCTTCTGGTTGCGTGCCATGGGGGTCGTCCTCCGAGGGGCGCGTGCCGCGCGCGGCGCGCGGTTCGAGGTCCGCGAACGGCGCTCACTTCGGCAACTTGCGGTGGAAGTGCCGCTGATACGAGGCGATCCAGTCGGTCGCGATCTCGCGCTGGGCGTCCTTCAGGCTGATCCTGCCGGCGCAGACCTCGCGATGCAGATAGTTCTCCAGCGCGTCCTTGACGCGGGCGTTCCAGGGCGTGGTGCGGTACGACTCGGGCCACAGGTTCGCGATCGCGTTGGAGCCGCCGAGCTCGAGGCTGATGAGGTGGTCGACCTCGTACTCGCCCGGAGCGTGGTGGGTGATCCCGTACGCGGCGTAGACCTTCCGCTTCACGGCGGCGGGGACGTTGCGGACTTTCTTGCTGTAGCCCGGCACGCAGATGTCCTTCGCGGTGACGGGGAGGAC
>JADGGM010000049.1 GCA_019689955.1 Gemmatimonadaceae bacterium | reverse complement strand
GCGCTCCGGCCACGCCGCAAACCCACCACCCCCGCTGGGTGCTCCGGCACGGCGCGGGGTTCTGATTCGTGCGAGGGTCGAAACGCTTACCAGCGGTAGTGCGCGAAGGCCTTGTTGGCCTCGGCCATGCGGTGCGTGTCTTCCTTCTTCTTGATGGCGTTCCCTTCGCCCTTGGACGCGGCGATCACCTCGGCCGCCAGCTTCTCGGCCATCGACTTCTCGTTGCGCTCGCGCGAGTACTGCATGAGCCACCGCATCGCGAGCGCGGTCCGCCGCTCCGGCCGGACTTCCACGGGCACCTGATACGTCGCGCCGCCGACGCGCCGGCTCTTCACCTCGACCACGGGCTTGAGGTTCTGGAGCGCCTGCTTGAAGACGTTCACGCCGGGCTGGCCGGTCCGCGACTCCACGATGTCCATCGCGCCGTAGAACAGCCGCTCGGCGGTCGACTTCTTCCCCTCGATCATCAACGTGTTGATGAACTTCGAGACGGTCTGGCTATCGTACCGCGCGTCCGGGAGCACCGGGCGCTTGATCGACTTCTGACGGCGGCTCACTTCTTACCTCCCGCGCCCGCCTTGGGCTTCTTGGCACCGTACTTCGACCGGCTCTGGTTGCGCCCGTTCACCCCGGACGCGTCCAGCGTGCCGCGAACAATGTGGTAGCGCACCCCCGGCAGATCCTTCACACGGCCCCCACGAATGAGCACGATCGAGTGCTCCTGCAGGTTGTGCCCCTCGCCAGGGATATATGCCGTGACCTCGAACCCGTTCGTCAGCCGCACACGCGCCACCTTCCGCAGCGCCGAATTCGGTTTCTTGGGCGTGGTCGTATACACACGCGTGCACACCCCGCGCTTCTGCGGATTCCCCTTCAGCGCGGGCGCCTTCTCCTTCTTCTCGACGTCCTGCCGGCTGCGACGGACGAGCTGATTGATTGTCGGCATAACCTCTGGCCAAAACGAAAGATCCGCCTCGCTCAGGCGGCACAGAACGTCAAACTTAGACGCACTATACGAGAGTGTCAAGCACGTGGAACCGGGTGGCCGCCAGTCCTCCGAACGGCCACCCGGATCCGTCTTTCCTGCCCCATCCTACGCCTTCCCCTGCCTCGAGCTGTTACAGCTCCTCGCCGGGGAAGGTGCTCCCGCTCCCGCCGGGGCCCCCGGTCCCGGTCCCGGTCAGCAACTGGGCAAACGCGGTGTCGGGGAGGGGCTGCGCCGGCTCTTCCTGAACCGGTACCTCCACCCCCTCGATCTCCACGTCGTGGTACCGGTACTGCCCGGTCCCGGCGGGGATGAGGTGCCCGATGATGATGTTCTCCTTGAGCCCCAGGAGGTCGTCGCGCGCCCCGCGGATCGCGGCGTCGGTCAGCACGCGCGTCGTCTCCTGGAAGGAGGCGGCCGAGATGAAGGACTGGGTCGTCAGGCTCGCCTTCGTGATCCCCAGCAGCAGGGGCTCGGCGATCGCCTTCCGACGGCCGTGCTTCTCCGCCCGCTCGTTCACCTCGCGGAACGTGCTCTTGTCCACGTGCTCCCCCTCGAGGAGCTCCGTGTCCCCCGGATCGAGGATCCGCACCTTCTGCAGCATCTGGCGCACGATCACGCCGATGTGCTTGTCGTTGATCTTCACGCCCTGCAGACGGTAGACCTCCTGCACCTCGTTCAGGAGGTACTCCTGCACGGCCCGGGGCCCCTTGATCCGCAGGATGTCGTGCGGGTTCACCGGCCCCTCGGACAGACGGTCCCCGGCGCGCACGCGGTCGCCCTCGTGCACGCGCAGGTGCTTCCCGGCCGGCACCTCGTAGAGCTGCGCCGGCTGCGTCTCGTCCACCACCGACGCCCCGGTCTCGGTGACGGTGAGCGGCTGTACGAAGATCTCGCGCTTGCCGCGCTTGATCTCGCCGAACCGCACCACGCCGTCGATCTCGGAGATCGTCGCGGGGTCCTTCGGGCGGCGCGCTTCGAACAGCTCGGCCACCCGGGGCAGACCGCCCGTGATGTCGCGCGTCTTGTACGCCTCGCGGCTGATCTTCGCGAGGATCGTCCCCGCCGCGACCCGCTGGCCATCCTCCACCGTCAGCTGCGCCCCCACGGGGATCACGAAGTCGCGCACGCGCTTCTCCTTCCCCCCCTTCTCCTGCACGATCTCGATGTGCGGGTGCAGCTTCTTCTCCCGGTCCTCGATGATGACCCGCTGACGCAGACCGGTGAGCTCGTCGAGCTCCTCGGTCACCGTCTCGTCCTCCACGATGTCCACGAACCGGATGGTCCCGTCCACGTCGGCGATGATCGGCGTGGTGTAGGGGTCCCACGTGAACACCACGGCGTCGCGCTTGATCTCGGCGCCGTTCTCCACCATGAGGTACGCGCCGAGGGGCACCTGGAAGCGCGAGACGACGGGCGAGCTCTCATCGGCGGCGGAGCGGATGATGATCTCCCCCTCGTACGAGGTGACGATCTTCTGCCCCTCGGGGTTGGTCACGTGCGCCAACCGCTCGCCGAACTCCACGAACCCGGCCACCTTGGACTTGCGCGCCGTCTGCTCGGCGATACGCGCCGCGGTCCCACCGATGTGGAACGTGCGCAGCGTGAGCTGCGTCCCCGGCTCGCCGATGGACTGCGCCGCGAGGATGCCGACGGCCTCCCCGAGGTCCACCATGTCCATGGTGGCCAGGTTGCGGCCGTAGCACATCCGGCACAGCCCGCGCTTCGCCTCGCAGGTGAGCACGGAGCGGATGCGAACGGTCTCGATCCCCGCGTCTTCGATCGCCTTGGCCGTCTCCTCGCTGATGAGCTGGCCCGCCTCCACCAGCAGGGTGCGCCGCCCGGACTCGTCGATCTCGTGCGGGTCCTCCACGTCCTCGGCCGCGACGTTCCCGACGATGCGTTCGGAGAGGGGCTCGATGATGTCCTCCCCCTCCTTCAGCGCGCCGACTTCGAGCCCGAGGATCGTGCCGCAATCCTCCTCGGTGATCGTCACGTCCTGCGCCACGTCGACCAGGCGGCGGGTGAGGTACCCGGCGTCGGCCGTCTTGAGCGCGGTGTCGGCCAACCCCTTCCGCGCGCCGTGCGTGGAGATGAAGTACTCGAGCACCGAGAGCCCTTCCCGGAAGTTCGACTTGATCGGGCTCTCGATGATCTCACCGATGCCGCCGGTGAGCTTCTTCTGCGGCTTGGCCATGAGGCCGCGCATCCCGGCGAGCTGGCGGATCTGGTCGCGCGAGCCGCGGGAGCCCGAGTCGAACATCATGAACACGGGGTTGAACCCGCCCTTCGACTCGCGCATCGCCTTCACCATGGCGTCGGCCACATCGTTGTTGGCGTGCGTCCAGGTGTCGATGACCTTGTTGTAGCGCTCGCCGTTCGTGATGTTCCCGGTCTGGTACGCGCGCTGGAACCGCTCCACGCGCGCTTCGGCCTCCTGGAGCAGCGTCGCCTTTTCCTGCGGGATCTCCAGGTCCTCGATCCCGATCGAGACGCCCCCCATGGTCGCGTGCCGGAAGCCGAACTCCTTGAGCCGGTCGAGGAACTGCACCGTGCTCGCGAGCCCTTCCTTCCGGTACGCCTCGAAGACGAGCTCCGAGAGCGCCTTCTTCTTCATCTCCCGGTTCTGGAAGCCGAGCGACGGTGGGACGATGCTGTTGAACAGCGCGCGCCCCACGGTCGTGTCCTCCCACCGGCGGCCGTTCGCGTCATCGACCAGGTACCGGATGGGCGTGTGGAACGTGACGCGGCCGAGCGCCAGCGCGGTCTCGATCTCAGCGAGATCGGTGAAGCGCGGCGCGGTCTTGATCCGCTCCTGCAGGTCCAGCGGCGCCTTGGTGAGGAAGTAGCAGCCGAGCACGATGTCCTGGCTCGGCTCCGCCACCGGGCGGCCGTCGGACGGCTTGAGGATGTTGTTCGACGAGAGCATGAGCAGCCGGCTCTCGAGCTGCGCCTCGAACGACAGCGGCACGTGCACGGCCATCTGGTCCCCGTCGAAGTCGGCGTTGAACGCCGCGCACACGAGCGGGTGGATCCGGATCGCCTTCCCCTCCACCAGCACCGGCTCGAACGCCTGGATCCCCAGGCGGTGCAGCGTCGGCGCGCGGTTGAGGAGCACGGGGTGGTCCTTGATGATCTCCTCGAGGATCTCGTACACCTCCGGCGACTCGCGCTCCACGATCTTCTTGGCGCGCTTGACCGTCTCGGCGATCCCCTTGTCGACCAGCTTGTGGATGATGAACGGCTTGAACAGCTCGAGCGCCATCGCCTTCGGCAGCCCGCACTGGTGCAGCTTGAGCTCCGGCCCCACGACGATCACCGAGCGGCCGGAGTAGTCCACGCGCTTCCCGAGCAGGTTCTGGCGGAACCGCCCCTGCTTCCCCTTGAGCATGTCGGAGAGCGACTTGAGCGGACGCTTCCCGCGCCCGCGGATCGCCTTGGAGCGGCGGCCGTTGTCGAACAGCGCGTCCACCGCCTCCTGCAGCATGCGCTTCTCGTTCCGCAGGATGACCTCCGGCGCCCGGTGCATGATGAGCTTCTGCAGCCGGTTGTTCCGGTTGATCACGCGGCGGTACAGGTCGTTCAGGTCGCTCGTGGCAAAGCGGCCGCCGTCGAGCGGGACGAGCGGACGGAGGTCCGGCGGGATCACCGGGATCACGTCCATGATCATCCACTCCGCCTTGTTCCGCGTCCCCCCGGCGTCACCGGAGCTGCGGAAGGCGTCGATGATCTTGAGCCGCTTGAGCATCTGCTTCTTGCGATGCTGCGACGACTCGACCGCCACCGCGGCGCGCAGCTCGTCGGAGATCTTGTCGATGTCCAGCCGGCGCAGCAGCTCCCGCACCGCGGGCGCGCCGATGTCGGCCTTGAACGCCTCGTCCCCCTCCTGCCGCGCCTTGTCGCGCAGCGCGAGGTACTCGTCCTCGTCCAGGAGCTGGTTCGGCGTCACGTCCTGCTGCCCGGGGTCGATGACGATGTAGTTCGAGTAATAGATGATCTTCTCGAGGTCCCGCAGGGTGATGTCGAGGAGGTTCCCCATCGGGCTCGGGAGGGTCTTGAAGAACCAGATGTGCGCCACCGGCACGGCGAGCTCGATGTGCCCCATCCGCTCGCGCCGCACGCGGGAGAGCGTCACCTCCACGCCGCAGCGATCGCAGATCACGCCGCGGTACCGGATGCGCTTGTACTTCCCGCAATGGCACTCCCAGTCCTTCACCGGGCCGAAGATGCGCTCGCAGAAGAGGCCATCCTTCTCCGGCTTGAACGACCGGTAGTTGATGGTCTCCGGCTTGGTCACCTCGCCCCACGACCACCAGGTGCGCTGGCCCGACATCTCCAGCCGCTCGCGCTCCTTGGGATCCTTGGGGCCACGGATCTCTTCCGGCGACGCAATGCGGATCTGGATGAAATCGAAGCTCGAGCTGCGCGGCTCGCGCACGCTGCGAAAGTCAATCATGTCCTACTCCTCTCCGTTGCCGTTGCCGTTCATGCCATCGCCTTCGGTGGACCCGAGTTTCACCCAGATCCCGAGCGCTTGCAGCTCTTTCACCAGCACGTTGAACGACTCCGGAATCCCAGGCTCGGGAAGGTTCTGCCCCTTCACGATCGCCTCGTACACCCGGCTCCGTCCGTTCACGTCGTCGGACTTCACCGTCAAGATCTCCTGCAGCGTGTGCGCCGCGCCGTACGCTTCGAGCGCCCACACCTCCATCTCTCCGAACCGCTGCCCACCGAACTGCGCCTTCCCGGCCAGCGGCTGCTGCGTGACGAGCGAGTACGGCCCGATGCTCCGCGCGTGGATCTTGTCGTCCACGAGGTGCGAGAGCTTGAGCATGTAGATCTCGCCGACGGTCACGGGGCTCGCGAACCGCTCGCCGGTCCGTCCGTCGCGCAGCCACACCTTGCCGGCGGTCGTGAGCCCGGCGAGGCGCATGAGCTCCGCCGCCGCGGCGTCCACGTCGGCCTCCGACTTGGGGCCGAGCATCCGCGCGAGCGCGGGCAGCTCCTGCGACTGCAGCGTGTCGGCCGCATCGCGCCCGGCGTGCTTCTCGAGCTGCTTGAGCGCGTTCTTGAGCTCCGTGACACGCCGCTCCTTGAGCCCCTCTTCCTCGAGGAGCTGCTTGTGCAGATCGATCTGCGCCGCGACCTCATTCGCCTCGCGCTCGGCCAGCTCGCGGGCCGCGTCGGTCAGGAAGTCGCGCACCCGATGGAACAGGTCGCGCGTCTCCTGCGACATGGACCGCCCGCCGAGGTCGTTCAGCGTCGCGTCCTCGAGGTTCACGTGCACCTCACCCTCCTCGCGCGACGGCTTCACGTCTTCGAGCAGGGCGCGGATGTCGGCATCGGTGATGGCCGGCGCGGGGGTACGGAGCCCCAACGCCTGCGCCGCCCACTTCACGCCGGCGAGCTTGAGGCACAGCCCGATCTCCCGCTCGTTCGCCCCCTGGAACACGGGGGTCTTGGCGTAGAAGCCGAGGATCTTGGCCACCCACCCGAGGTGGGTCTCCAGGATCTGCCCGACGTTCATGCGGCTCGGCACGCCGAGCGGGTTGAGCACGATGTCCACGGGGCGCCCGTCGGGGAGGAACGGCATGTCCTCCTCGGGGACGATGCGGGCCACGATCCCCTTGTTCCCGTGGCGCCCGGCCATCTTGTCGCCAACCGAGACCTTGCGCTTCTCGGCCAGGTACACCTTCACGAGCTGGATCACGCCCGGCGGGAGCTCGTCGGGCTGGAGGATCTTGTCGATCCGCTCCTCCGCCTTCTCCTCGATGCGCGCCTTCTCGGCGTTCGCCGCCTCGATCACCTCGCGGATCCGCTCGTTCGCCTTCTTGTTCTCGACCCGGAACGTCTTGAGGTCGAGCGCGGAGATGCGCAGGTCGCGCAGCACCTCGGGGGTGAGCTTGGTCCCGGCCGGGATCGCCTCCTCGACGGTCCCCGCCTTGAGGGCGAGCGTCACCGTCTGCCCCTCGAGCAGCTCGAGCAGCTCGGCGTCGCGCACCTCGTTCACGCGCAGCTTCTCCTCCGCCTCGAGCCGGCGCACCTCGCCGATCCGCTCGCCGCGGTCCTTCTCGATCACCTGGTCGTCGATCCGCGAGAAGATCTTCACGTCGATGACCACACCTTCCATCCCCGGCGGCACCTTGAGCGAGGAGTCCTTCACGTCCTTCGCCTTCTCGCCGAAGATCGCGGTGAGGAGCTTCTCTTCCGGCGAGAGCTCCGTCTCCCCCTTCGGGGTGATCTTGCCGACGAGGATGTCGCCGGGCTTCACGTGCGCGCCGATGCGGATGATCCCGCGCTCATCGAGGTCGACGAGCGACTCCTCGGCGACGTTGGGGATCTCGCGCGTGATCTCCTCCTGCCCGCGCTTGGTGTCGCGGACGTGGAGCTCCAGCTCCTGGATGTGGATCGACGAGTACACGTCGTCCTTCACCAGGCGCTCGGAGAGCACGATGGCGTCCTCGAAGTTGTGCCCGTACCAGGGCATGAAGGCGACGGTCACGTTCGAGCCGAGCGCGAGCTGCCCCATCTCGGTGGCCGCGCCGTCGGCGAGGACGTCACCGGCCTTCACGCGCTGCCCCAGGCGAACGAGCGGGCGCTGGTTGATCGCGGTGTCCTGGTTGGTACGCCAGTACTTCTTGAGCCGATACCGGTCGTGCTGGGTGAGGCGCGCGAGCGGGCGGTCGCTGCTCCGGCGCTCCTCCGCCTTCCCGCGCTCGGCCGGCCCGGCGTCGACGATGATCTCGTCCGCCGTCACGCGCGTGACCACGCCCGAGCGCCGGGCGATGACCACGGCGCCGGAGTCGCGCGCGACCTTCTCCTCGAGCCCGGTCCCCACGACGGGGGTACGGGGGTTGAGGAGCGGGACGGCCTGCCGCTGCATGTTCGACCCCATGAGCGCGCGGTTGGCGTCGTCGTGCTCCAGGAACGGGATCAGCGCCGCGGCGATGGAGACGAGCTGCTCCGGCGCCACGTCCATGTAGTCGATCCGGTCCGGCGGCACGAGCGGCACGTCGCCACGCTGCCGGCAGAGCACCAGGTCGTCGACGAAGGTGCCGTCCGGGCGGAGCTTGGCGTTGGCCTGCGCGATGATCACGTCCTCTTCACGGTTCGCGTCGAGCCACTCGATCTCGCCGGTCACGCGCCCGTTCTTCACCACGCGGTACGGGGTCTCCACGAAGCCCAGGTCGTTCACCCGCGCGTAGCAGGCGAGCGACGTGATGAGCCCGATGTTCGGGCCTTCCGGCGTCTCGATCGGGCACATGCGGCCGTACTGCGAGTAGTGCACGTCGCGCACCTCGAAGCCGGCGCGCTCGCGCGTCAGCCCGCCGGGACCGAGCGCGGAGAGGCGCCGCTTGTGCGTCAGCTCGGCCAGCGGGTTCGTCTGGTCCATGAACTGCGAGAGCTGCGACGAGCCGAAGAAGGCCTGGATCACCGCACTCACCGTGCGCGCGTTCACCAGATCGTCGAGCGTGATCTTCTCGGGATCGGTGTTGATCGACATGCGCTCCTTCACCAGCCGCGCCATGCGCGAGAGCCCCACCGAGAACTGGTTGGCGATCAGCTCGCCCACCGAGCGGATGCGCCGGTTGCCGAGGTGGTCGATGTCGTCGGTGTGGCCGCGCCCCTCGTGCAGCTCCACGAGGTAGCGCACGATGGCCACGAAGTCCTCCTTCGTGAGCACCGTGTGCGACGCGGGGGTCTTGAGCCCGAGTCGCTGGTTGATCTTGTACCGCCCCACCCGACCCAGGTCGTACCGCTTGGGGGAGAAGAAGAGCCGCTCGAGCGCGACGCGCGCGGTCTCGAGGTTCGGCGCCTCACCGGGGCGGAGCAGCGAGTAGATCTGCTGCAGCGCGTGGCGCTCCCCTTCCTTGGAGTCGGTGTTGCTGGTCGGGTCCTTGGCCAGGGTGTTCTTGATGAGCGTCGACTCGGCGCGCCCCGAGGGGACGAACACCTGCACCTTGTTGATCTCGTGCTTGCGCAGCTTCTTGATCAACGTGTCGGTGAGCGACTGCCCCTGGTCGGCGATCACCTCGCCGGTCTCGGGGTCGACGACATCGAAGGCGAGGACGCGGCGCACGGGGCGCTCGCCACGCTCGATGGCGTCGATCTCGTCGCGGAGGTCGATCGTCATGTACGAGGCGAACACCTTCACCGAGTCGATCTTGAGCCGGCGGAGGCGGTTGTAGACCTCGGGGGTGAGCTCGTCTCCCTCCTTCACCAGCATCTCGGCCTCGGCGCGCTCGCGCTCGGCCCGCGCCTTCTTGGTCTTGGCCTTGGGCGCGTCCGGATCCGCGGCCTCGCCGGCCAGCGTGATGTCCTCGGCGATGATCGCCCCGATGACCTCGCGCTGGTCCCCGCGGCTCTCGAGCTTCTTGGTCAGGTCGAGGTCGCGGACCGCGAAGAAGAGCCGGAGGATGTCCGAGTTGCTCCCGTACCCGAGCGCGCGGAGGAGCGCGGTGGCCGGGAACTTCTTCTTCTTGTCGATGTGGACGTACACGACATCGTGGATGTCCACGGTGAACTCCACCCACGACCCGCGGAACGGGATGATGCGCGCCGAGATGAGGCGCTGCCCGTTGGGGTGGGTCGACTCCTCGAACACGACGCCGGGGGAGCGATGGAGCTGGCTCACGATGACGCGTTCGGCGCCGTTGATGACGAAGGTGCCGAGCTGGGTGAGGAGGGGGAGCTCACCGAGGTAGACTTCCTTCTCGATGATGTTGCGCGGGCGCTTCTGCCCGTTGACCTCCTCGTTGACCACGAGCTGGAGCGTCGCCTTGAGCGGGGCGGAATACGTCATGTCGCGCTCGATGCACTCCTCGACGGAGTACTTCGGCTCGCCGAGGGAGTAGCGGACGAACTCCAGCGAGTAGTTCTCGTGGACGTCCGTGATCGGGAAGAGGTCTTTGAAGACCCGTTCGAGCCCGATATCCTCCCGGTCGTGCGCGGCGGCATCCAGCTGTAACAACGCCTCGAAGGCGCGCGTCTGGATGTCGAGGAGATGGGGCATGTCCATCCCCGGCTCGAGCTTGCTAAAGGAGATTTGCTTCAACGATTCTGGCATGGATCACCCGCGCGCAGACGAAAAACCGCCCCACCCCCGCGGGGGCCCCCGGGGTGGGGGGGGGGGCGGGGGGCGAACCCCAACCCCAAAA
>JADGGM010000048.1 GCA_019689955.1 Gemmatimonadaceae bacterium | reverse complement strand
TCGCTGGCGTTCTTCGTCCACGACGTCCTCCGCGTAAAGCGGAACGCCGTCACCGTGCTGACGATCATGGCGCTCGGCGGAATGGCGACCAACGTGGCGAACGCCATCGGGTTCCTCGCGGCCGACACACCGGCCCGCTCGCAATTCTTCTCCTACGCGGTCGACCGGTACTTGCTCCTGGCATCCCTCCTGGCGCTCGCCGGAACGGTGCTGCCGCTCGTCGGCGGCTGGATCGCGCTCCGCTCGCGACTGGTCGCGTCGCTCACGTCTGTCGCCCCGCGCGTGATTGGCCGCCTCCCGGATCGAGAGGTGGTCGTCGGCGGCGCGATCGTGGGAATTCTCGGGGTGCTCTTCAATCTGCTCCCCCGCATGCCCGGGCTGGGGACGCTCGGCGCGGTGATCCGGCTACTCCCGAGTCTGATGGCATTCCTGCTCGCGCGAGTTGGAGGGAGCCAGGGGCGGCGGAACGCGCTCGTGGCTGGGCTGGCGATCGGTCTCCTCGACGCCGTTCGCGCGTTGCTCTTCGCCTATCTTCGGAGCGACATGCTCCTGCCCATCGCGGCGTTCGTGTTCGGCGCGCTGCTCGGGAGCCGCTCGCTCCGGCCGTTGCGGTCCAGGCTTTTCGTTCCGGTCTACATCGCGATCGCGATCTTCATGATCTACTTCGGCGCGTTCGGGGCGGTGCGCTCGCGGACCGGCACGGGGCTCAGCCGCATCACGGCAACCCTCGAGGCGGCCGACGCGGATTATGTGCCGGGGCGCCCCCGACAGACGATCCTGAGCCGGCTCACGAACTTCAACCAGCTCTCACAGGTCGGACGGCTCGTCGACGAGGGCGGGTACATGCACGGGAGCACGCTCAGCTACCTGGCGTACGCGTTCGTACCCCGGGTCCTGTGGCCCGACAAGCCAGTGATCGCCAAGGGCACGTGGTTCGCGTTGCAGATCGGCCAGGCCTGGATCGGGCGCGACGGGCGCATCAACAATTCGGTGAACATGACCGTCCCCGGGGAGCTGTACCTGAATTTCGGGTGGCTCGGCGTCATCCCGGGGTGCCTGCTCTTCGGCGGATTGCTGGCCGTGCTCTGGACGAAAGCGGACTTCTGGCGAAGCGACCGAAACATGATGGGGTCGCTGTTCGGCTTCTATCTCATGTGGGCGGCGTTCAGCCTCGGCGCCGATCTGCAGATCGTGGTGACGCTCATTGCCATGTATGTCATCTTCGTCACCGTCGGCATCGCGTGGCGGCTCACCATCGGCCGCCCGAGGGCGCGCGAATCGTCGCCGCCGATCGTTGCCGCGACCGCACCCATCCCATCCGCACATGAGTGACGCATCGCTCGTGCAGCGCGACGCGCTGGCCTCCGCTCGCCCGCGGGATGGTGCCAATCCGGCGGGCGACCGCGGACGCCGGGCGATCGTGGTCTGCGATCAGTGGCTCGGCAGCAACGGGTACGCAGGGATGAAGGCGCTCCGACGCGCGGGGTGGTCCGTGCGGGTCGTCCCCGAATGGGAGCTCATCCCGCTGCACTGGCGGGGGCTCGGCATGCGCGTGGTGGGGCGTCTCCTGCGGCACGCGGCGGTGCGCGAGTTCAACGCGGCGCTCGTCCGCGCGGCCAGGGAGCTCGAGCCCGAGCTCTTCCTCGCCTTCAAGGGGACCTTCGTCGACGAAACAGCGCTCGATGCGCTGCGCGGCCTCGGGGTCCGGACGTACTGCTTCTACCCGGACGTGTCGTTCCGCACCCACGGACCGTACCTCCCGCGCGCGCTCCCTCGCTACGACTGGGTCTTCACGACCAAGACCTTCGGGCTCCGCGATCTCCGCGAGCAGCTCGGCGTCACGAGGGCGAGCGTGCTGCTCCACGCCTACGACCCCGACCTCCACCGTCCGATCGAGCTCTCGCCATCGGACCGGACGAGATACGCGTGCGACGTGTCGTTCATCGGTACCTGGTCTCCCAAGAAGGAGATGCTGCTCCGCGCGATCGTCGAGCGACGGCCGTCCATTCGACTCCGGGTGTGGGGGGAGCAGTGGGACCGGGTCGGACCAGGATCGCCGCTCCGCGCGGTCATCGGTGGCCGAGGGGTGCACGGCGAGGAATACGTCCGCGCCATCGCCGGGTCTGCGGTGAACCTCGCCATCCTGAGCGAGCAGCGGCCGGGCGCATCGAGCGGGGACCAGATCACCAGCCGCACCTTTCACATCCCGGCGTGCGGTGGGTTCATGCTGCACGAGCGCACGGCAGAGCTGCTCGCCCTCTTCGCCGAGGGGGAGAGCGTCGCGTGCTACCGCGATGTCGATGAGCTGATCGCCCAGCTCGACCGGTATCTCGCGGTCCCCGAGCAGCGGGATGCGATCGCGGCACGGGGCCGAGCGGTGGTCGCGGCCGGCCACAGTTGGGACCACCGCATTCGAGAGATCCTCGCGCAGCACGAGGCGCTCTCCCGATGACCCGCATGCGTGCTGCTCGGCTCGCGATCCTCGCGTCGCACCCCATTCAGTACTTCACGCCGATCTATCGCCTCCTCGCGGCGCATCCGCACCTGGAGGTCGACGTCTTCTATTGCCGCGACTTCGGGGTGCGACCGCGATACGACAAGCAGTTCGGGCGCGTGGTGCGGTGGGACACGGAGCAGCTCGCGGGGTACCGGCATCGCTTCCTGCTCAACGTGAGCCCGATCTCGGACACCTTCAACCCGCTGCACGCGGTGAATCCCGGCGCGTTCTTTCGGATGCTCCGGGGGTACGATGCGCTGTGGGTCAACGGCTACCTGTACCCATCCAACTGGCTGGCGGCGTTTGCCGGCGCGCTCACCGGAACCCGCCTGCTCATGCGGAGCGAGTTGCGCCTGGATGGCGAGCGGCATGGCCGATGGGCGCGCGTTCGCGACCGGCTGATTCGCGGATGGGTGGCGCGGAGCGATGCGCTGCTCTACATCGGCGCCGAGAACCGGGCCGCGTATCTCGCATACGGGGCGGACCCCCGGAAGCTGTTCTTCACACCGTACAGCACCGACGTCGACCGCTTCGCGAACGCCGCGCAGATGCCCGCGGATGCGCGGGCAGTGCTCCGCGCCAGGTGGGGGGTGCCGCCCGATGCCGTGGTCGTGCTCTATGTCGGGAAGCTCACGGCACGTAAGCACCCGGAAGCGCTGCTCCGACTCGGTGTGCCCAGCGCCTTCCCGCGACTGCACGTCGTGATCGCGGGGAGCGGGCCAATGGAGGGGGAGCTGTCGGCCTCCGCGGCATCGCTCGGCGCGACGTCGGTCACCTTTCTCGGCTTCGTGAACCAGGCGAAGCTCCCGGAGGTGTACGGCCTCGGGGACATCTTCGTCATGCCCTCGGAGCGGGAGCCGTGGGGGCTGGTGCTCAACGAGGCCATGGCCTCCGGGCTGGCGCCCGTCGTGTCGAGCGACGTGGGCGCGGCGGCGGACCTGATCACCCCGGATGAGACGGGGTTCGTGTTCGAGAGTCGCGCATGGGACGCGATGACGCGCCACGTCCAGCGGCTCGCGGCGGATGACGCCTTGCGGGCTCGCATCGCGGAGGCCGCGCGCGCCAGATCGTCGAGGTACAGCCACGCGGCCGCGGCCCAAGGGGTGCTCGACGCGCTCGCGGCGCTCGGCGTTCTCGATGGATCCGACGCGCACCCCGTGGCACAACCGGCCGGCACGCGTGGGTGAGACACGGACGGTCCGCTTCCTCGTCGCCGGCGCGCGGCCCGGGGCAGCGGCAGGCAACTCGGTGAGCACCGATGTGCTCCGTGCGGCCGTCGCGGCATTCGGACCGACGGACGTGCTGACACACGTCCCCTCGCTCGTCCCCGGATGGCGAGCGGACGAGGTCGATGGAGCGACCGACTTCACGCTGCGAACGCAGCCGATCCTCGTGCACGGTGAAGCGCTCCTCTCGGCGCGATCGTGCCGGCGGACCATTCGGGACCGCGGATACACGTTCGGGTGGGCCGTCAACTCTCGGTACGCGGGCGCGCTCGCGACCGCGGGGCTCCCGTACGCCATCTGGGAGCCGACCACGATCCGTGACGAGCTGCGGACCGTCTCGGCGCGCGACGCACGCGCCTCGGGGCGAGGTACCGGGCTCGGACGCGCGCTGCACGCGGCGCTGCTGCCGCTCGATGAGCGGCTCGAGGCGAGGCTCTACCGCCGGGCCCGTGCCGTGCTGGCCATGAGCGCGTACACGCGCGACCGTCTCGTCGAGACGCACCCGGAGCTCGCCGGCCGCGTGCAGGTGCTCCTTCACCCGCCGTCACCGCTGTTCCTGGCCGCGCTGGAGCGGCTCGGTGGTGCCGAGCGGCGCGCGCCGCGGCCTCCCGGCGATCCACTCCGCCTCCTGTTCGTCGGCCGCGTCGATGACCCTCGGAAGAACTTCGGCCTGCTGCTCGACGCGTATGCGGACCTCCGCGCCGCCGGCTGTGCGGTGTCGCTCTCGGTCATCGGTCCGTGCAACGATCGATGGCGGGCCCGCCTGCGCGACCGCGTGGACGACAGCGACGTGATCCTGCATGGGGCCGTACCGGTCGAGCAACTCGCGGCCGCGTATCTGTCCCACGATGTGCTCGTGCTCCCGTCGATTCAGGAGGGGTTCGGGATCGTGGTCGCGGAGGCGTTGCACGCCGGGCTGCCGGTCATCAGTACGCGATGTGGCGGACCCGAACAGATGGTCCGCGAGAGCGAAGGCGGCGTGCTCACGGGGCACGCGCGCGTGGAGCTCGTGGATGCCATTCGCCGGCTCGCCGACAGCCCGAGCGCCCTGCAGCGCTGCTCCGAGCGTGGCGCCGCATACGCCAAGCGCACGCTGTCCACCGACACCTTCATCCGCCGGATCGGCGAGATCATCGAGTCCGTCGTCCCGATGCCGCGGGCCCCGGGCGCTGCTCGCGCGGGGATGGCTCCATGACGCACGCCCTCCTTTGATGTCCATGTCACCCACCTCTTCCGGCAGCGTCCCGTCGAGCGACTATCGGGCGCGCATCTACGAGTACTACGCGAGCGCCCGCCACGAGGCGCTCGTTTGCGGCGACCGCGGCGCGCTGGCGTCGCGCGCGCCGTACGTCCGCGCCATGATTCGCCGCCACTTTCCCCGTGACCGAGGCGCCGTGATCATGGACCTCGGCTGCGGGCACGGCACGATCGTGCACTTCGCGCGCGAGGCCGGGTATCGAAACGTCGTGGGGATCGACCGCTCGCCGGAGCAGGTGGCCGAGGCGCGGCGGTTGGGCATCGAAGGGGTCGAGCAGGGCGATCTCATGGAGTCCCTCGCCGCGCGGCCGGCGTGCTCCGTGGATGTCGTGCTGACCTTCGACGTCATCGAGCACCTCACGCGCGGCGAGCTGCTCCCCCTGGTCGACGGCGTCCACCGGGTGCTGCGCGACGGCGGCCGGTGGATCATTCACGCACCGAACGCGGAGTCGCCGTTCTTCGGCCGCATCCGATACGGCGACGTGACGCACGAGCAAGCCTTCACGCGGACGTCCATTGGACAGCTCCTTTTCTCCTCGGGCTTCCGCACCGTGGCGTGCTTCGAGGACGCCCCCATCGTGCATGGCGTCGCGAGCGCCGCGCGGTTCGCGATCTGGTACGTGATTCGAGGAGCGCTGCGGCTCTACCTCGCGGCGGAGACGGGGCGGCTTCGCGAGCCGGCGATCTTCAGCCAGAACTTCCTCACGGTCGCCGAGAAGTGAACAGGGGACGCCGAGCGGGCGCGCCCCGCCACGCCGACCTATCTCTACATCATGAACCTCTCGACCATTCCCCCGCGATCGTGGTTGGGGCGCGTGCTGATGGCGACGCTGTCGATGCGCTCATCGCATAGCCAGCGGTGGCGGAGACGAATCCACTTAGCACGGACGCGCGATGATGCGTAGCATTTCTCGGTGGCATCGTACGGCGCGAGACGCTGAGTGCGCATCCTGATCGACGCCCGTTCGGCCCGCACCGCGACCGGCCGCCACGTCCTCCAGGGGCTCGCGGCGGCGTGGCAGCGTGACGCGCGTGTGAGCGCGGTTATGGTCGGGGCGCAGGCCGATGCCGATCTAACGGCGCTCATGCCGGAGGTCGAGCGCCTCCCGCTCACCGCCGGCTCCTGGCTCTCCCACGTCGTCACCGACCTCCCCCGCCTCGCCGACCGAGTGCGTGCCGACGTCATCTTCTGCCCCAACGGCGTCGGTCCCGCCGATCCCCGCACGGTGCTCTATTTTCAGGACATGTTCCAGTTCCGCGTTCGGGGCGTGGCGAACGTTCACCTCGAGTGGCTGCGGTGCAAGCTCCGTGACGCGTGGCGTCGCGTCTCGGCGCCGCGGTCCAAGCTTGCGGTGGGCGTGTCCCGGGAGATCGCGGGCGAGGTGGCGCGCCGCCTCCCGCTCCCCGTGGTGACGATCCCCAACGGGGTCGAGGTCGGCGACATGCGCTGGACTGGCGAGGACGACCAGGTCTTCGTCCTCGGCGGCACGGGGCGCCGCAAAGACGAGGAGACCGCCGTGCGCGCCTGGAGCACCTTGCCGCGTGACGTGGTCGCCTCGACGACGCTCGTCGTGGGTGGGGTCGAGCCAGCGCCGCGGCGCGACGCGCTCCGCCGGCTCGCCGATTCGCTCGGCGCCGGCCGCGCCGTGCGCATCACCGGCGCCATGCCGCGCGAGGCATATCTGGAGCTCATCGCACGGTCCCGCCTCGCCGTTTCCTGTAGCTGGCTCGAAGCGTTCGACCTCCCCGTCGCCGAGGCGCTCGCGATCGGTGCGCCGGTGCTCTGTACCGACATCGCGGCCCACCGGGAGCTGGTGGAGCGCGCCGGTGCCGGGGCCACGTTCGAGCCGCGGCGGCCGGAGGCGCTCGCCGAGCAACTTGCCCGCGCGCTGTGCGGCCAGCCCCCGGCACGCCTCACGTGCGTGCCGGACGGATGGAGCTGGGCGGCGCGCGCGCGCGAGCACATCGACGCCTACCTCGCACACAACTGAGCCATGTGCGGCATCGCCGGGTTCCAGGGCGCCTTTCCACCCGAGTTGCTCGCGCGCATGAGCCGCGCCGTCGCGCATCGCGGTCCCGACGGCGATGGGCACGTGTTCCTTGGCCGCGATGCGAACGTGCCCGTCGGGCTCGCGCACCGGCGGCTTGCGATCATCGACCTCTCGGCGGACGGCCGGCAACCCATGACCGCGCGCTGTCCGCGGTGCCGGAGCACGTCGCTCGACGACCTCGCGCTCATCTACAACGGCGAGCTGTACGAGTATCGCGCGCTCCGGGCCGAGCTGGAGGCGAAGGGGCACCGGTTCCACAGCCAGACCGACTCCGAGGTGCTCCTGCACCTGTACACCGAGTACGGGACGGCGATGCTGGAGCGTCTCAACGGCATCTTCGCGTTCGCGATCTACGATGGTCGATCCGCGGGGCACCCTGCCGGGATCGCGCGTGGTGACCTGTTCATCGCCCGCGACCCGCTCGGCGTGAAGCCGCTGTACTACACGACGACGCGCGAGGGACTGCTCTTCGCCTCCGAGCTCAAGGCGCTGCTGCAGCACGAGGCGCTCCCGCGCCGGATCGACGCCGCGGCGTTGCACCACCACCTCGCGTACCTCTGGACCCCCGCGCCGCGCACCCTGCTCGAGGGCGTGCGCAAGCTTCCACCCGGGTGCGCGCTCATCGCGCGCGGCGGCGGCGTGGCGCGCGAGTGGCGGTACTATGATCTCCCGTACGGCCGCGCATCTGTGGCGGGTTCGGAGTCGGAGATCGCGGGCGAGCTGCGGGCGCGCGTGGCGCGCGCCGTGGAGCGGCAGCTCGTGGCTGACGTCCCCGTCGGCGCGTTCCTCTCAGGCGGGCTCGACTCGAGCGCCGTGGTGGCGATGATGCGGCGCGCGCACCCCGATCGAGCGATCGACTGCTACGGGATCGGCTTTGCCGGCGACGAGGCGATCGAGGGGACGGCGGCCGACATGCCCTACGCGCGGCGCGTCGCCGCGCACCTGGGGGTGCGGCTCCACGTGCTCGAGGTGCAGCCGACCGTGATCGAGCACCTCGAGCGGATGCTCTACTTTCTCGACGAGCCGCAGGCCGATCCCGCGCCGATCAACGCGCTGCTGATCGCCGAGCAGGCGCGGCGCGATGGGATCTCCGTCCTCCTTTCCGGTGCCGGCGGCGACGACATCCTCTCCGGCTACCGCCGGCACCTCGCGGTCCGCTCGGAGCACCTCTGGATGTGGCTCCCGCGAGCGGCGCGTGGGGTAGTGGCGCGTGCCGCGCGCGCCATGGCGAGCGGGAACGGTCCGCGCGGTGCGAGCTCGCACGCCGTGCGACGGCTCGTGAAGATGCTCTCGTACGTGGACCAGGCGCCCGACACGCGCCTCGCCACGTACTTCTGGTGGAGCCCCGACGCGATGCGGCGGTCGCTCTACTCGCCTGCGCTCGAGGCGGCGACGCGCGACGTGGCGACGGCCGCGCCGCTCCTCGAGACGCTCGAGCGCCTCCACGGAGAGGCCGATCCGCTCAACCGGATGCTCTATCTGGAGGGGAAGCACTTCCTCCCCGACCACAACCTCAACTATACGGACAAGATGGGGATGGCGGCCGGGGTCGAGGTGCGCGTCCCGCTGCTCGATCTCGAGTTGATCGACTTCGCCGTGCGCATCCCGTCGGCGATGAAGCAGCGCGGGCGGACCGGGAAGGCCATCTTCAAGCGTGCGATGGAGCCCGATCTCCCGCGCGAGGTGATCTACCGCGCGAAGAGCGGCTTCGGGGCGCCGCTCCGGCGGTGGCTGCGCAACGAGCTCCGCGCGATGGTCGAGGAGACGCTCGCGCCGGCGGCGCTGCGGCGGCGCGGGCTGTTCGATCCCGCGGGGGTGCACCGATTGGTCGAGTTGGACCGGACCGGGCAGGTCGACGGCGGCTACACGATCTTCGCCCTGATGTGCATCGAGCTGTGGTGCCGGCAGTTCATCGACGCGGTGCCACAGCCCGTCGAGACGGGCGCATCGGCCTCACTTCACGGCGTCGATCAGCAGGAGCAGCCCATGGTTCGCGAAGAAACGGCGCACGGCCCAGCGCGGCCACACGGCCTTGGCGATCGATAGCGCGACCCCGCGATGCTGCTGCCCGACTTCTCCCTAAAGCAAGTCGCCGAACGAGAGTTGCGAGCGAACGTCGGCCGATCGGAAGGGCGCGAACATGCGCCGCGCCTCCTCCACGGAGTACGCCTTGGTCCCCGGGCTCTCGAGGTGGTGCGCGTAGATGTCCGCGAGCGAGCGCCGCGGCGCCCCGGCCAGCAGCGCGTAGCGCAGCCACAGGACGTAGCCCACGATGGAGCGCGAGTGGTAGATCATGATTCGCGCCGTGCCCCCCGGGCGCAGCACGCGCCAGACCTCGCGGATCGCTCGCGGCGTGTCGGGGCTGTGGTGGAGCACGCCCCACGAATAGACCAGGTCGAACGACGCGTCGGCGTACGGCAGGCACTCGGCGTCGCCGATCGTGAGGCGAGACTGGAGCCCGAGCTCGCGCAACCGCGCTCGCGTGTGCTCGACCGCCCGCTCGGTCAGGTCGATCCCGCTCAGCGACCGCGGACCCGACCTCGCCCACTCGAGATGGTCCGCGCCCATCCCCACGCCGATTTCGAGCACGTCGCGGCCGGCCCCTTCGTGAAAGCGCGCGAACTGCGGCAGGTAGGGCTCGAGCGCGTACCGGGCGGCGCGCTGCGCCTCGTACTGGTCCCGGAGCGTCTGGCCCACGGCGTAGACTTCCCCGCACGACTGCGCGTTCCAGAAGTCGTGCACTCGCTGCTTCGGGGAGGTCATCTGTTCGGTTTCAGCCATTCGCTCGTCTTCCTGGCTACTGAATGCGCGCGAGCTCGCCGCGGCGTGTGTCCGCGCGCCTCGTGGGGGCGCTGGTCTCAAACCGACTCATGAGGCCGCACGAGGTCACGGGATAGTTCCGCGTGGGGCATTCTAATCGCACGTCGTTGATGACGCACGTTCACTCCCTCCTCTGGATCAACCACTTCGCCGTCGCCCCCCGCGACGGCGGCGGCACTCGCCACGTCGAGCTCGCCCGCGAGCTCACGCGCCGCAACTGGCGCGTCGCCATCGCCGCCTCCGACTTCCACCTCCACACGCGCGGCTACACCCGCCGCCCCACTCCCTCCCTCCGCGCCCCCATCGTCGAGCGCATCGATGACGTGGAGCTCCTCTGGCTCTGGGCCGCCCCGTACACC
>JADGGM010000047.1 GCA_019689955.1 Gemmatimonadaceae bacterium | reverse complement strand
CGCCCCCCGCGCCCCCGGGGGCCGGGGGGGGGGGGGCCCCCCCGGGGGGGCCCCCCGCCCCGCGTGCGCATCACGGGAGGAGGATCGCCCCCTCCCCCGCGCGGAGGGTGATCGTCGTCGACGGCGACGCGAGCGCGCCGCTGCTCGTGAGCCGCCGCATCGGGCGCGGAAGGGTCACCGTGATCGCGGACTCGTCGCCGTAGTTCGGCTTGTCCCACCCCACCACGGTGCGCAACAGCACCGTCGCGCGCGTGTACGGGCGCTGCCACACCGTATACTTCTGCCCCAACGGGTCCGTCCCCGACGTCAGCACCGACCGCGCGGCCATCGGTTCGCCGAGGTTGGCCTCGTACGCCTTGAGCCAGTGCGCGCCCGGATCCTCGGACCAGCTGTTGTCCTGGTTCCACTGGAGCTTTCGCGGGGCCGACGGACGCACCATGAGGTAGCTCGCGTAGTCGCCCATGCGCACGCGGTGGATCCGCGTGTCCTCGTTCCCCGGAGTCAGCGACGCGGGGAGCTTGTCCGTCCACGCGCGCAGCGACACGAACTCGATCGACCACACCCCCGCCGCGAACAGATTGTCGATCCAGCGCCACGCGTACGTGATGTTCGCGCTCAGCGCGTCGTTCAGCGTCTCCAGGTGCGCCGCCCCCGCGGCCACGATCACCGCGCTGTCGAACGGCGTCATGTACGCGGCCGTGTTCACCTTGATGATCGCGTGCGGGTACGCCTCCCGCTCGGCGGCGAGCTTGGCGACCGTCGCGCGCTGGTAGGCGAGGCTGTCGAGCTCCAGCGAGCGGAACGCCTTCGCCATCACACCGCGCCCGAGCTCATCGTAGAACACGCCGGCATCCCCCGACTCGAGGATGCGTCCCAGGTCGTCGCGGTGGTACAGCCGAAGCCCGGAGTCCGCCGGGTTGAGCATCCACCGCTTCGTCCCCCAGATCACCGTGGTCATGCGGTGCGCGGGATCGCGGCTCGTCCCCACCTCGTGCAGGAACGCGTCCTCGATGTCGAACTGCGGGTGCGCCGCGTACCACGCTTCCATGGTCGCGAACTCGTTCGACTTCTGTCCCGGGAGCGGGACGGTCCACAGGAGCCGATACGGGATGTGCGAGATCGTGGCGTCGAGCGCGCGCCACCGCGACCCGGAGCCCGACATGATGTAGTCGTACCGCTTCGCCAGGAGCGGCATCGTGGCGCGCGAGTAGTACGAGTAGTAGAAGTCGGTGTACGCGAAGGTCGCATGCTGGAAGTGCGGCGAGATGGCCGAATGGCCGGTCCACAGCGCCGCCTCCACCGACTTCGGCGACGTGTCGGCCGGGGCCGCGAAGCGCCTGCTCCGTGGCTCGGCGAACGCGCTCTGCGCCGACGCGACGAGCGCCTTCGCGGTGTGAAGCGTGGTCTTCGCCTTCGACTCGACGCATCGGGGGGCGAGCACCAGCACCGCGCAGAGGAGCGCGCCACGCGTGGACGGCGGCGGGAGACGGACGGGCCGGCGAGCGGAACGTTGGGTGTCGAGCATGACGTGGTGGTGAGGGGAGTACGTGCGGCGACCGGCGGTCCGACCTGATCGTCGGACCCCCGCCTCCGTAAACGCACACGGCGCGCCACGGCAGAAGGCGCTCCAACGCGCCGCAGCTCTGCTATACCCCGCCCCGACGCGGACGATGGCACCGTCCGCGAGCAGTCTCGCCGCGAGCCGGGCTCATGCTGCCTGGGCTCCGCACCCTCGTGTGGCGTGAGCGCGACAGTTCGGTCATCTTGAGCGACTTACGCCCCCCGCAGGGGTGGCACTCAAATCGCGGAAGGCACGCTCAGCGAGACCCGTGTGCCAGAGCTTCGGGAGCCCATTCGTGGAGAGCTTCACGACGTTGCCACAATATGCCGCCGCCGCGCCCCAGGTGCTCCCGGGGGCTCCCCCGTCCATCCCCGCTGCGGGGCGCCGGGGGAGGGCCGCGGTGCCGGCCGGGGCGACAGAGCCCAAGCCCGACCGCCTGCTGCGCGCGGTGGGGTTGATGCTGTTCGCCTACGTCTGGCGCCTCCAGGATGCCTTCCCCATCCTCTCGAAGTTCTACCTCCCGATCCTCTTCGCCGGGCTCGCGCTCGTGTACTTCGCGACGAGCCGGCACCCGTGGCGCCGCCTGAGCCAGATCCGGCTCCCGGTCGTCACGCTGTCGCTCGTGCTGTTCGCGCTCATGGTGCTCGGCATCCCCGGGAGCTTGTGGCGTGGCGCGAGCTTCAGCTTCACGTTCAAGGGCTTCCTCCCCAACCTCGTGTTCATGGGGCTCGTGGCGGCGAGCGTCCGCACCACGCGCGATGTCGAGTGGTACGCGAAGGTGAACCTGTACGGGGCGATCTTCTACGCGACGATCGTCAACCTCTTCTTCCACGTGGGCTACGATGGGCGCCTCGGCGATCTCGTCTACTACGACGCCAACGACTTCGCGCTCATCATGGTGTGCACCATCCCCTTCGGTGTGTACGCCCTGAAGAAGGGGAACCGCGCGCGGAGCCGAGTCTTCGGGATCATCGGGCTGTGGCTCTTCGCGCTCGCGGTCGTGAAGAGCGGCTCGCGCGGCGGGTTCCTCGGCTTCGTGGCGGTGATCCTCTACGTGCTCCTCCGCTACCGGGCGATCCCCAGCCGCGTGCGGCTCTTCGCCGGCGTGGGCGGGGTGGCGCTACTCCTCCTGCTCGCGTCGGACAAGTACTGGACCATGATGAGCACCATGCTGCACCCCAAGGATGACTACAACTGGTCCGGGGAGCAGGGGCGGCGCGAGATCTGGAAACGCGGTGTCGGCTACGCGATGTCGCACCCGATCCTGGGGATCGGCGTGCGGTCGTATCCGATCGCCGAGGGGACGCTCTCCGAGGTGGGGCGCCAGCGCCTGGCGGAGGGGAAGGGGTTCAAGTGGTCCGTGGCGCACAACTCCTTCCTCGAGACGGCGGCGGAGCTCGGGATCCCCGCGGCGATCGTCTTCATCGCGATGTTCGCGGTGACGATCCGCGCGCTCACGCGCATTCGATTGGATGGCCCCTACGGTCCCTGGGTGACGGCGCGCGAGGTGGCGCTCGCCCAGCTCTTGATCGGCTCGTTCGTGGGGTACGTGGTCGCGGGGTTCTTCGTGTCCGCGGAGTATTTCTCGTACCTGTACTTCCTCTTCGGGCTCGCGGCGGGGCTGCTCAAGCTCGTGCGGCTGCGGCGTGCGACCACGTTGGCGATGCTGGCGCAGCACGGGCGCGGGCCGGGTGCGCCGGGGCGCGCGCCGGTGTGGCAGCCGGCCGCGTCGGGGGCGCGATGAGCGGTCGTCCGTACGAGGTGAGCACGAGACAACGCCAGCCATGTCGACCCGCCCTTCTCCCCCGATGGATGCCCGCCAGCGTGTGAAGCGCATGGTGGAGCGCGGGCTGCTCCTGAGCGGGATCCCGCAGCTCGCGCAGAGGCGTCGCGCGGGGGAGGTGCTCGTGCTCGCGTATCACGACATCGTGCCGCGCGGGGAGCGCCCGGTGGGGGACCGGTCGTTGCATCTGCCGCAGGACGAGTTCGCGGCGCAGCTCGATATCCTCCGCGACACGCACGACGTGATCTCGCTGGAGGCGGCACTCTCCGGCGAGGCGCGGCACGGCGAGCGCGCGAGCGTCGTGATCACCTTCGACGACGCGTACGAGGGGGCCGTGACCGCCGGCGTCGCGGAGCTCGCCGCGCGCGGGCTCCCAGCGACGATCTTCGTCGCGCCGGGGCTCCTCGGCGGGGCGGAGTTCTGGTGGGACGTGCTCACCCCGCCCGGCGCGCCGGGGCTCGACGCCGAGCTGCGCGAGCGCGCGCTCACCGTGCAGGCGGGGCGCGGCGCGACGATCCTCGCCGACGCCTCTTCCACCCCAGCCGCGCGCGCGACGCTCCCCGCGTTCGCCCGCGGCGCATCGCTCGCTGCGCTCTGCCAGGCTGCCGCGACGCCGGGAATCACGCTCGGCTCCCACACGTGGAGCCACCCCAACCTCGCGGCGCTCCCGCCGGAAGCGCTGCTCGCCGAGCTCGCGCGCCCGCTCGCGTGGCTCCGCGAAACGTTCGACGTCGCCGTGCCGTACCTCTCGTACCCGTACGGGCTCTCCTCCCCGGCGGTGGAGCGCATGGCCGCGCAGGTGGGCTACCGGGCGGCGTTCCGCATCGACGGCGGATGGCTCCCGCGCGAGCCGGGCAACCGGTACGCGCTCCCGCGCCTCAACGTCCCCGCCGGGCTGTCGCGGGAAGGCTTTCGGCTCCGGAGCGCTGGGCTGCTCGCGTGATGCGCGCGCGTCGTGTCCTCATCACGGATGGCGAGCAACGGAGCGCGCTGGCGCTCGTGCGCTCGCTCGGCCGCGCGGGGCATGCCGTGTACGTGTGCGGCGCGCGCCGGCGCTCGCTCGCCGGGGCATCGCGCTACGCGACCGATGAGACGGATGTCGCCGACCCGCTCTCGGCGCCCGAGGCGTTCGTGCGCGACGTGCAGCGGCTCATCGCGCGGTGGCGGATCGACACGCTCATCCCCGTGAGCGAGCCCGCGCTCCTCGCCCTCCTCCCCGCGCGCGACGCGCTCGGCGACGTGCTCCTCCCGTTCCCCCCCGAGGCGACCTTCCGGCGCATCTGCGACAAGGAGGAGCTCCTCGCCGCGGCGCCGCGCTTCGGCGTGGCCATCCCGCAGCAGCGCACCGTGACGTCCCCCGCGCACGGCGCCGCGCTCGACCTCGCCGCGCTCGACTTCCCCGTCGTCCTCAAGCCCGCGCGCTCGGTGGGCGAGAGCGGGGGGCGGCGCGCGAAGCTCACCGTGCAGTACGCGGCCGACGCGGAGCAGCTCGCGTGGCTCCTGCGCGCCCTCCCCGCTGCGGCGTTCCCCCTGCTCGTCCAGCAACGCATCGTCGGGCCGGGGGTGGGGATCTTCCTCCTCCCGTGGGGCGGCACGCTCCTGGCGACGTTCGCGCACCGCCGCATTCGCGAGAAACCGCCATCGGGCGGGGTGAGCGTCTACCGGGAGAGCATCCCCGCCGACCCCGCGCTCGTCGAGCGCTCGCGCGCGTTGCTCGACCACTTCGGGTGGTGCGGAGTGGCGATGATCGAGTACAAGGTCGACGAACGCACGGGGACGCCGTACCTCATGGAAGTGAACGGCCGCTTCTGGGGCTCGCTGCAGCTCGCGATCGATGCGGGGGTCGACTTCCCGACGCTCCTCCTCGCCGCGGCCGCGGGGGAGCCGGTCACGCCTGTCACGAGCTACCGCGTCGGGGTGCGGAGCCGCTGGTGGTGGGGGGACGTCGACCACCTCCTCGCGCGGCTCCGCCGCTCGCGCGAGGCGCTCGCGCTCCCCCCCGACGCGCCCGGCCGTTGGCGGGCGCTCTTCGACTTCCTCACCATCCATCCACGCGTGGACCAGGAGGAGATTCTGCGACGCGACGATCCGCGCCCCTTTCTGCGGGAGACGGTGCAATGGTTTCGGCGATCATGACGGCGCCGGCGCCCACGCTCCCGCCGCTCCGCGTGGCGCTGATGCTGGAGTCGGACGGCCCGGGAGGGGCGGAGATGATGCTGCTCCACCTCGCCGAGGAGCTGCGGCGCCGGGGGCACGAGGTGCTCCCCGTCGGGCCCGACAACAAGAGCGGGTGGCTCGCCGAGCGCTTTCGCGAGCGCGGCTTCGCGCCGACCACCTTCTCGCTGCGCCGCGCGATCGACCTGCGCTGTCTGCGAGGGCTCACCGCGCTCCTCCGCGCGCACGACATCCAGGTGGTACACAGCCACGAGTTCGGGATGGCGGTCTACGGCGCGGCGGCGGCGCGGCGGATCGGCGCGCGGCACGTGATCACGATGCACGGCGGACGCTACTACGCCGAGCAGTGGCGGCGGCGCGCCGCGCTGCGCTGGGCTGCGCGGCGGAGCGTCGCGCTCGTGGGCGTCTCCACCGCCACGGCCAACGACCTGCGCGACACGCTCGCCCTCCGCGACGGCGAGGTGGTCGTGGTCCCCAATGGGATCCCCTTCCGCGCCGGCGAGCGCGCGCCGCTCCGGCGCGCCCTCGCCGTGCGCGATGACGATCTGCTCCTCGTCGCCGTGGGGAACCTGTACCCGGTGAAGGGGCACGCGGTGCTCCTCCGCGCCCTCGCCACGCTCCACCGCGAGCACGCCGACCTCCGGTGGCGCCTCGCCATCGCCGGGCGCGGTGAGGAGGAGTCGGCGCTGCGTGCTGCCGCGGAACGCGAGGGGATCGCGGACCGCGTGCACCTGCTCGGCTACCGGGGCGACGTCCCGGACATCCTCGCGGCCGCGGACGCGTTCGTGATGCCCTCGCTCTCCGAAGGGCTCCCGCTCGCGCTCGTGGAAGCGATGTCCGCGTCGCTCCCCATCGTGGCGAGCGATGTGGGCGGGATCCCGGAGGCCGTCACCCGCGACGTGGAGGCGCTCCTCGCCCCTCCCGGCGACCCCGTCGCCCTCGCTGCCGCGCTCGCGCGCGTGCTGGGCGATGCGTCACTGCGCGCGCGGCTCGGCGCCGCCGCGCGCCGGCGCGCGCTCCGCGACTTCAGCGTCGCCACCATGGGCGATGCCTACGAGCGGTTGTATCGCGGTGGCGCGGCACCCGCGGCCACGCGCGCGGCGCCGCGCAGCGCGGAGCAGGGAACGCGATGAGCGGCACTGCCGCCGCCATCCGCGCGGACGACGCGACCGTCGGCGTGCTGCACGTGCACAGCGCGTACTCGCATGACGGCCGCGACTCGCTGGAGCAGCTCCACGCCTTCGCGGCCGCGCGCGGGATCGGCTTCGTCGCGCTCACCGACCATGCCGAAGATCTCTCGGCCGACCGCTGGGACGAGTACGTCGCGCGCTGCCGCGACGCGTCCGATGAGCGCGTGCAGCTCATCCCGGGGCTCGAGTTCCGCTTCGCCGGCTACACCGGGCTCCACCTCCTCGCGCTCGGCCTCTCGCGCTGGATCGCCCCCGACACGCCGGGCGCGTTCATCGCGCAAGCGCGCGAGGCGGCGCGCTTCACCATCGCCGCCCACCCCATCCTCGCGCACTATCGCATCCCCGAGGAGGTCCGCGCCGGGATCGACGCGATCGAGGTGTGGAACGCGGCGTACAACACGCGCTACCTCCCCGACCCGCGCGCCATCCGCGTGCTGCACGCGATCCGGCGCGATCGCCCCGAGGTCGTCGGCACCGTGGGGCTCGACCAGCACGACGCGCGGAACGATCGCGAGACGCGCGTGGTCGTGCCCGCGAGCGCGCGCGACCCGCTGGCCGAGCTCCGGGCGGGACGGTTCACGAACGTGGGACGCACGATGCGCTTCGATGCGCGGGTCGAGCTCGGTCCCGCGCGCCTCGGCGCGCTCACCATGGCGCGCTGGGCGTTCGACCGCGTGGAGCGGGCTCAGGACCGGTTGGCCAGAGCGCTCCGCGGCCGCGCCGCGTCGTCCTGAGGGAGGAAGCGGGCGAGCGCGTCGAGGAGGAGCCGCGCTTGCCCAGCGCGGCTGAACCGGTCGTCCTGCGCCACGCGCACGGGCTGGACACCGCGGCGGTGCTCCTCCACCCGCGCGCGAATCGCCGCGGCGATCCCGTCGACGTCGTCCGGGCGCACGACGCTCGCGGCGGTGCCGCGGAGGAGCAGGTCGGGGCCGCTCCCTGCTTCGGTGAGCGAGAGGAGCCACGCATCGAAGCGCACGCACTCGAACAGCTTCGCCGGGATCGCGAGCCGGCTCCACCCGGAGAAGATGACGAGCATCGTCGCGCCGGCCAGGAACTCCAGCGCCTCCGCGTGCGGCCGCGCCGGCTCCGTGGTGACGAACTCCGCGATCCCTTCCTGCCGCGCGACCTCGCTCAACGGCCGCTCCCCGGGACGGTCCGCCCCCATGAACTGGATCCGGAAGTCGTCGGGGGTGAGCCCGAGCTCGCGGATCACGCGCGCCGCGGCGCGGAACAGGTTCCGCGGGTCGCGCTCGACGTAGATCGTCCCGGCATAGCCGATGGTGAAGCGATGCCCCCGCCGCGGCGGCGGGATCGGTTCGTCGTCCGAGCCGTTCATGACCGTCACGATCCGCTCGCGCGCCGCGGGATAGAGCGCGCGCATCGCGTCGCGTGCGGGATCGGTATTCGCCACCACGAGGGTGGCGTCTGCGATGACGCGCCGCTCGTGCCGCTCGGCCAGCCATACCCACAGCCGGCTCGCCATGCTCTCCGGGAGCCGTTCGACGAGGCTCCACGGGTCGCGCATGTCCATCACGAACGGGAGCCCGGCGTGCCGGGCCACGGCCAACCCCGTTTCGTGCGATTGATGCGGCGGCCCGGACGTCACGACCACGAAGTGCGTCCGCGGATCGACGACCGCGCGCGCCACACGTTCGGCGCGCCGCGTCCACGCCTGCGTGTGCAGGAAGTCGAGCCACACCCAGAACGCGCGCAGCACGCCGCGCACAGTGTGCAGCTTCCAGCGGAGCTCCGCCCGGTCCAGCATGTCGGGGCGCCCATGGCGATCCTCGTCCCCGCCCCCTTCGGACGGGGCGTTGCCGGACGCCTCGCGCTCCGCCTTGCGCCGCTCGCGCCCGCGGTCGCGCAGGCGCCGATACACCCGCCACACGCGATCCTCCACACGCTCGATGAGGAGTGGCGCGTCGGGCACCCCGTACACGCGCACGCCGCCCGGGAGCGCGTCCAGCTTCGCCGCGTCGTATCCCTCGGGCGGGGCGCACGTGATCACGTCGAGCCCCCACCCGCGCGCAGCCACGAAGTGCGCGAGCTTCTCCCAGCGGCGCGCCCCGATCGCGGTGTCGGGAGGGAAATGGTAGCTCAACAGCAGCACGCGACGGCGCGCCTGCTCCGGCGTTCCCGCGCGCTCGAAGAAGGGGAGTGGGGTCATGCCGAACGGTGCTGCATGCGCCCCGGCCGCTCCGCTGCCCCTTCGTGCAGCCGCTCGGCGATCGTGGCGGCGATCGTGGCGGTGATGCGGCTCCAATCGTGCTCCCTGGCGCGCGCCTGCCGAGCCGCGACGCGCTCGGGCGCGCTGGCCGCGGGAGACAATGCCTCCGCAATCCCCCGCTCCCACTCGTCGAGCGTCCTCGCGAGGGCAACGAGCCCCTCGGCGTCCTCGAGCACGGGCAGGCGTGTCCCCACCGTCGGGCGCCCGCTGGCGAGATACTCGTGCAGCTTCAACGGATAGATGTACTTCGTGTAGTCGTCCACACGATATGGCATGATGCAGACGTCGAAGTGCTGCGGGTACCTTGCCAGCACGTGCGTCGGCTTCGCGCCGAGGAAGTGAACGTTGGACAGCGCCCGCATGCGCTCCAGGAGCGGCGCGATCTCCGGGTGCGGGCGCTGCGCGCCCACGAACACCCACGACCACTCCGGGTGCCGCGTCGCCAGGTCGAGGAGGAGCGGCCAGTCCAGCTGCTTCTTGATGAAGCCGGCGTAGCCGATCCGCGGGTGCGGGATCCCCGCCAGGTCCTCCGGCTCCGGGTGCGGGGTGCTGAACGCGGCGTACTCCACACCGTTCGAGACCCAGAGGCTGTGCGGGTTGAGCGACCCTTTCCGCTCCAGCACTTTCTTCGACGCCACGAAGAGCTGATCCACGGATCGGATGAGCTGCACTTCCCGTGGGTCGAGCGGCTGCTCGACCTCGGCGTGCGAGTATTCATCGTAGATGTGGTAGCAGCTCAGGTCGTACGAGAGCTGCCCGAGCGCAGGAGCCATGTCGGGGTGCCAGAGGTAGAGCACGATACGCGTGCACCCGCGCCGCAGGAGCGCCGCGCGCGCGGCGGCGAGCCGGGCGCGGGCGAGGCGGTCCCCCAACCACGCCGGCCGGTACACCACCGGGTGCCACGGCGATGGGTCGCGCACCACGAAGGACGGGATCCCCTCCGGCGGCGGTGCCTCGGGCGGCACGCGGGGGCGGCGAATCACGTCGCGCCACTCGCGGGCGGGGTTCAGCCAGAGCACGTGGAAGTGCTCCGCCAGGCGCGTGAGCACCTGATGGCGCGAGGTCCAGTGCGGACCCCACACGTCGATGGGGAGCGCGATGATGCCGACGTCGGGGTGACGCGGCGCTCCACCGCGCGTGGCATCGTTCGGCGACGGGGACTGGCTCACGCGTCGCGCTCCACTCGGGCGCGCCGGAGGAGCGCGAGGAACGCGCGCGCGCGGTCACGGTGCGCGATCAGCACGGTGAGGGTGTACACCACCGCTCCCGTCCCCACCTCGGCGAACAGCGCTGTGCGCGTCCCCACGC